>NZ_JBFRRH010000100.1:2957-7678 GCF_041472995.1 Vibrio sp. 10N.261.46.A3
CTGATATGAGCAGCATGTTTTATAGAGCCAATCTTTTTAATGATGATATTTCTGGTTGGGATACTAGCTCCGTTACTGATATGAGCAGCATGTTTGCAAGTGCATCAACGTTTAATCAAAACATTTCTAATTGGGATACCAGCTCTGTTACTGATATGAGCTATATGTTTAATTATGCCAATTTAAATCAAGATATTTCTGATTGGGATACTAGCTCTGTTACTGATATGAGCTATATGTTTTCTGATAATATTCCTTTTAACCATGATTTATCTGCTTGGAATGTTAGCAGTGTGAATGCCTGGGAGTACTTTAATTATGGAGGGAAGCTTTCAGTGGATTTCATGCCTCGTTTTCGTTAAAGGTCCCTCCGTCACATGATGTTGTTCAGTTCTTTAAGCTCAAATATTCGAGCAAAAAGAAAAGTCTAATAGTCACTGGGCCTATCTTAACTCATCATAACTTCATTTAGTGCGAATCAGCGACAAATACGAAGAAAGGCAGCCCTAGGGCTGCCTTTTTCGTTTGCCCAGCGAAGCTGGCAAACCCGTCAGGTCGAAAGAAATCTGAATCACCCAGACTGAGGGGAAGATAATCCGAATCGCAAGGGCGTTGCTGGCCAACGGCAGGGTCTGAAGGAAGCGATAGGAAGTTAACAGTACACAACGCAAGTGAACCTGCTTCGGCAGTGTAGGTGGGTAAGCGTCCGAAATCTCGCGAAGCCCGATACTCAGTCAGACCTATGCTGTGCTTGAGGGTGGCATTGTTAATAGGGAGCCAGTGCAGTAACTGGGGAAGCCTGACACCACATCCGGATATACGCCGGAAGCATAAGCTCAAAGCGAAAGTTAGGGCTTATGTTGGTGCGAGGTGGCAGATGAACCCTATTTAACGTAACGTCACTTAATCTGCACCTAGGTTTAGACACACACAAAGATTGTAACAACACACTTGAGCAAGGAGTTTTTAATGGAATCGGTAAAAAAAGTAGAGTTGATAGAAAAGGTTCTTTTTACTTTAAATAAAAACAAAACAAGAGCTACTTATGAGTCTGTTGCTCGTCTCTTAGGATTAGCTCCTTACGGTGTATCTAAATATCTTGGGCATAAACGCCCGCATGCGTCTTGGGTTGTATCTAAATCTAATAAGCTTCCAACCGGTTATGTTCAGAGTCAGTACCACCCAGATTTATTCTTAAATGATACCGTAATAGGTTCTGTTGACGAATTGAACAAATTGTTAGAGAAAGATCAACGAGATTTAACGTAATTTCACTTAGTGCGCACCCAGATTCAGACGCAAGAACGGCTCCCGATTGGAAGCCGTTCTTCGTTGTGGTGGTGCGTTTCATATGGCGGAGGGCTATCATAATAGGGATGATAAATACCGAAATTTAGCCGTCAAAATGAAGCTCACAGCCATTGTTTGATTTTTGTCATACCTAGGCTGATTTTTGCTTTTGGTCGTTGTGGTAGTTTAGGGGGTTATTTCATCTTCATATCAAAATATGGAAAATTTTTCCTCACCCAAAGCACTTGCTCATTCATTCTTTGTAAAGAGATGCCTTTTAATAGTTTAACTATCACTTGATTGCCTTTAATGAATACAATGTAACCTTGTAAAAGGTCTTTCTCTCCGTTTGGATAATAAATTTCTCCCCCAACGCTAGCACCTATGTTGTATTGAGGTACTCCTTTAGCTTCTACGATAATCGCATTCTCCGATATTACGATTACATCTCTTTCCCCGCTTTTTGCCACGACCTTGGGCTTAGCCTCGGTCGGAAATTGCATTCTAAAATACTGCATATCCAATTCTCTCTCACAAGTCATAAATATTATGATGATATAATCATAATAGGTTTTTGAATCGAATTATTGGTGTTGATTACGCTCAATGTTGGCGGGAAAAAGTAATGTAACGTCACTTAATTTGCACCCATATTCAGACACAAGAACGGCTCCCAATCGGGAGCCGTTCTTCGTTGTAGGGAGAGGCAATTGAATATACATGGTCGCCCCAATTTGCCAAGTACTCACTCTCTAAAAATCAAACGGGTTAAGATTGCAGTCATACATCAGGACTTGGCCCTCCGCCACACATACTTTATTTATCGATATCATTTTGTTATCATTTCTTAATGATAACCAAAAGGATGATGTATGCCAGGTTCTAAATGCCCACAGTGTAAAAACTTAACTGTATTCAAAGGAGATTGTAGTCGATGTGGTTATACAACTGATAATCGACCCTGGGTGGAAATTATCAGTATTGGCGAGGAGCGTTCGGGAAGGCTTATGGTGGATATTGTCGTCGCCCACAAAACATTCCCTAAACCGTTGCGGATGTTTGTAGATACTCGTAAAGCTGATGATATGGGCATAAAAGCTCTTATTGTTGAAGAGTGCAGCAAGTTGCTCGCAACGTATTTTGAAGTGAATATTGATAGTAATTTACAGGATGTTAATTAGTTGGGTGATATTATTTGCATAGTTTTTGTTTAAGGGGGATATATGTACGCAATTAGTTTTGATTTGAGTGTTGCATCACTAGAGGAGCACTATACAGGGAATAGCTACCAAAATGCCTATGGGGATATCAAAAAGTTTCTCGCCGGTCATGGCTTTACTCGCCAGCAAGGTAGTGTTTATTTTGGTGATGAAAATGTCGATGCGGTAAAAACCGTGATGGCAGTTAATGGAATGAGCCGAGAATTTGCTTGGTTGCGAGAGTGTGTGTCCGACATTCGAATGCTGAGAATTGAAGAAAATAACGACTTAACACCAGCTTTGTAGAAATAAGGATTTAAAGTGAGAACGTGTCCAAACTGTGGTTCAAGTAATATAAGTAAAGAAAAATGGCATGATGTTGTGCCAAATGCTTTTCAGGTTGGAGGGCAAGCTGCCCATGGACAAACTGGAGATCTTATTTGTAACGATTGTAAGTTTTCCTTTGAAAAGGAAGATAAATGAAAAAATTACTTGTAGCTTGCTTGTTTATTGCTGTTTCTGGTGTTGCTTCTGCTCATTCGGGAGGTACAGATGCAAATGGTTGTCACGCAGGTTCGAAACCATATCATTGTCACAATAAAAAATAATTTTTATTTAACGTAACGCCACTTAGTGCGAAGTACAGTGTTTCGGTAGGATAATGATTATCTAAAGGTCGCTATAGCGGCCTTTTTTGTGTCTGATAGCAAGAAGCTCTAAAGGGGAAATTGCGAAGCAAGGTATTGAGGAGTAAGATAAACGCCAGATAAAACAAAGCCCTGAATCTCATTTTCAAACTTGGCGGAATGAGTGAGAAGTCAGGGCTGAATTTCTAAGGTTATTTTAACACATGGGTAGACAAACACAATCCACACATAACCGCCATAAGCGCAGTTATGTGTGAAAGCTAAACGTTCAGACGCTTTTCAATTCGATCTAATCGATACACTTCCTTATAAGCCGTATTGCACCGATGAACTCGGTGTCACTTACATACGCCCCAAAAACACAGCGATCAAGAAGAAGTATCTGCAAGTAAACCAACCTAAGTTGGTCACTTATCTAATCTTTGATATTGACCGACAAGGCGCTGTTCTAGCTTGGTACGACAACGGTCTACCACCGCCATATTGGTCTTCTAAGACTTCAGATAACGCATACGCTCATCTTAGTTACCGTTTGAAAGTGTCAGTATGTACTTCTGACATGGCTCACCTTGAGCCGATGAAGTACCTAGCAGCCATTGAGTCAGCCATGACGGAGAAGTTACAAGCTGATAGAGGTTTTGCAGGGCTATTAACTAAAAACCCGTTACATAGTCACTGGCAAACTGAATTTTGGACAGAGCACGAATACACGCTAGATGAACTTGCGGATTATCTCGATTTAAAAGGTCATCCAAAGAAAGGAATTGAATCTTCTGGCTTAGGTCGTAATTGTGAGCTATTTGAATCAGCAAGCAAATGGGCATACAGAGCAATTAGAAAGTATTGGGCACCAAGTTATAAGCAAATGTGGAATGATGCCGTGTACGACCACGTAGAATCCCTTAATACTCAATTTAAAGTACCTTTGCCAGTGTCAGAGGTGAAAGCAATAGCTAAGTCAATCGCTAACTGGACGTACAAGCATTTCACACCTCAAGCTTTTAGAGCAAGCCAAGCAAGGAAAGGGGCTAAGGGCGGTAAAGCAGGTACTAGAGTCGACAAAGCAAAAGCAGGTTCAATTTCTAAAGGTGGCGGTCGTCCTAGCTTAAATGAACCTTGGCTTGAACTAGGTATCAGTCGAAGAACTTATTTCCGTTGGAAGTCATCTGGAAAAACATAAGATGTGGCACTAAACAACAAGCCTTATCAGATAACAGCCCTTTTTAGGGTTGTTTTGCTTTGTCGTCTTTGATGCTCATTTTCATGAATCCTATGCTCTTACATTTCTCGATTGAGACCACGTTATATTATAGGAGGTTGAGATTACGCTAAAAGAGATTCCTATCTTTTGCTGTTTAATCTACACCGCTCGGCGCAGTGTGTGAGTAAGCGAAGCGTCCGAACACCGAGCAAGCGGAATACACTCGATCTTAAGCTGTGGCACTGCCACTCTATAATTCAAATTTTCTTAATGTTTACCTGTAACTCTTTCGTGTAACTACTTCCTGTAACGATAGTTACAAGTACAGGTTACAGGTAAGAGTTACACGAAAAGAAAAAATAAAAGCAAAGAAAAGAGCAGCTT
>NZ_JBFRRH010000101.1:0-55531 GCF_041472995.1 Vibrio sp. 10N.261.46.A3
CAATGATCACGGGTATAGATCGTGCTTGGTCTTATCAGGCAAGCAAACATTACATGCCGCAATGTGGAACGATGGGCAGTAAAGATAAAGAAACCTTTGAGACGCGTTTAGCGAATCTTCAAAAATCCTTCCAAAAGGCTGAGAATAAATTGGGTGACAGCGACTTCTTTAAAGGCGATTACATATCTAACGTCGACATCGCTTGGCTACCACTGTTGCACCGAGCGTCAGTAATCAAAGAGGGCTCAGGCTTTGATATGCTTGAAGGCTTCCCGAAAGTACAGAAGTGGCAAGCGGCGCTGATTGAATCTGGCTTGACCGATAAAACCGTTCCTGCGGACTTTATTGAGAAGTTCAGCGGTTTCTATTTAACGAATAACTACTTGGCTAGTCTTGCTGACGCTCGTTAATAACATGAATTAAATTGAAATATATTTTAATAGCAGACCGTTCTAAATAAGCACTCTCCAAAAATAAAACTCATTCTTCTCTTTATATCTTTTATTGGATAAATTGAGAAACAGGGTGAGTTTTTATATTTAGGCATGAAGATTCAGGTTGTTTTTGAGAGCGAATGAAAATTTAATTAGCTCGATAACAATCTGATTGTAATAAGTTTAATGTTGATGATGCTCCTGTTTACTATCAGGTTTATTCGTATTTTAGTGCTCGTTACGCCTCAGGAAATACAACTGTCTCATAAATAAGACTTGATTAAATATCTATGATTGTTCGTTTGATGACCTAAAAATCTTGTGGTACTTTCTCATTCGCTCCGTAAATGAACAGTGTTTTATTATTCATTTGGAGTTGCTTATTTAATTTATTTTAAACAGTAACGCAACAGGTGAAATAGTGTCGGAAACTATTGGCTGTTGGTCAACGTTGCTGTAGGACAGACAAAAAAAGGGTATTTTCATGCTTAAATCATCATTTCTATTGGGCCTAGTTGGCTTAGTTTCACTTCCTACACTTGCTGCTGGTATCGAGGGTGGCCCATACATTGGCGCAGGCCTTGGTGTGTATCAAGACTCAGACACTGACGGCGCAGGCAGTTTAGATGCTGAAAGCATGGGGTATAGCCTTTACGGTGGCTACCAGTTTAACCGTATTGTAGGTATCGAACTTGGTTACACAGATTATGCTGACTATGAATCATTTGGAACTAAGGTGTTTTCACCAACATCGCTTTCTGTTTCGGCAAACCTAGGCTACACCTTCGATAACTCAATTCGTCCCTTTGTACTAGCGGGCTTAAGCTATGTAGATTTGGACTCAAACAACGCTAGCTCTTTTGATGATGATTCTGGTGCCGGCTTTCATTTCGGTATTGGTGTTGAATACACGCCAGTAGAAAACCTAACCTTACGTTTGATCTCACAAGCAGACGCAGTAAACATCGAATTCTTCGATAGAGCGACGGGTAATCGATTAGAAAGCCGTGATGTAGCGTTTAGCACAGTAACACTGGGTGCTTCGTACAATTTCTAATGGCTTCTGTTAAATAGCTTAAAGCTAAAGCTATGGACACCTAAAACCGCTCTAACGTTGAGCGGTTTTTTTATGTCCAAAATAACGATTGGTCACGCTATGGGCGGAGTTGCTCCAAAGCCTGAAATTAGTTGGTTTTCACAAGCTTATAAAAGGGAATTATCTCGACTATTTTGGTAGATTAAAGGTATTACAGACTTCCAGTGAGCAGCAATGAAGATTCTTCACACGTCCGATTGGCACCTTGGCCAAAACTTCTACAATAAAAGCCGTAAGAATGAACATGAACGGTTTTTACAATGGTTACTTGAGCAAGTTACAGAGCACGACATCGACGCGATCATTGTTGCTGGCGACATTTTCGATACCAGTACACCGCCGAGTTACGCTCGTGAGATGTATAACAAGTTTGTGGTCGATTCGAACAAGATCGGTTGCCAATTGGTGTTATTAGGTGGAAATCACGATTCAGTCTCTGTGCTTAAAGAGACACAACAGTTGCTCAAATACATGGGTGCAGACGTGATTCCAAACACCAATGAAGATCATGCGACTCAGGTTGTCGAACTAAAAGGCAAGAACGGCGATGTAGAAGCGCTGGTTTGTGCCATTCCTTTTATTCGTCCTCGCGATGTGTTGATGAGCCAAGCCGGTGTCACCGGCGTTGAGCGCCAAAAACAACTCGGCGATGCAATCAAACAGCATTATCAAAGTGTTTATGATGCGGCGGTTGCTAAGCGCGCGACGTTTGCAAACAGCGAGCACATGCCGATCATCGCTACCGGCCACTTAACTGCGATGGGTGTTCAACAATCGGATTCGGTACGTGATATCTATGTCGGCAACCTTGATGGTTTTGCCGCTGATGGCTTCCCAGACGCAGACTATATTGCACTTGGTCATATCCACCGCCCACAAGTGGTGGCAAAGCGTGAATACATTCGTTATTCAGGCTCTCCAATCCCACTAAGCTTTGATGAACTTAAATCTCAGAAACAAGTGTGTGTTGTTGAATTTGTAGAAGGTGAGCGCACCATTTCTCAACTGCCTGTTCCCACATTCCAACCTCTAGCTGAAATCAAAGGCGACTTGAGCGAGATCGAATCTCAGCTGAATCAATACATAGGTTTAGATAGCGAACAAAGCGTGTGGTTATCGATAGAAGTGCAAGCGCAAGATTACTTGTCGGATCTACAAGAGCGCATGCGTTCATTAACTGACGGTTTGAATGTGGAAGTACTTCAACTGCGCCGAGCAAGAGAGCGTCGTAATCAAGCATTAGAGCAAGAGTCGGCAGAAACCTTATCTGAACTGAGCCCGATGGACGTGTTTACGAAGCGTATTGCCTTAGAAGAGTTTGAAACGGATTCTGAAAAAGCGCGTTTAGAGCGAATGACGGTGAAGTTTAAACAAGTGATGGTTGAAGTGTCCGAGAGCGCTCAAGCGCCAAACAAAGTAGAAGAGTAACCAGTATGAAGATTTTAAGCCTAGAATTTGAAAACCTGAACTCTTTGAAAGGGCGTTGGAAGCTCGATTTTACTCAATCACCATTTGCGGAAAATGGCCTGTTCGCGATTACTGGCCCAACAGGGGCGGGTAAAACCACCATTCTTGACGCGATTTGTTTGGCACTGTTCCACCGCACACCGCGTTTAAAGAGCATCGCTAAAGGCAACAACGAATTAATGACGCGTGGTACGGGTGAGTGTTTCGCTGAACTGGAATTTGAAGTGCAGGGCAAAACGTACCGTTCTAACTTCCATCAAAAGCGAGCGCGTGGAAAACACGATGGCGCATTACAAACACCAACGTGCGAATTTGCGGATGCGGACACCGACAAAGTCTTAGAAACCATGCTGACCAAGAAAACCAAGTTGGTGGAGCAGGTAACAGGTCTAGATTTTTCACGCTTCACTAAATCTATCATGTTGTCTCAGGGGGAGTTTGCGGCGTTCTTAAATGCCAATGCTAACGACCGTGCAGAGCTACTTGAAGAGCTGACGGGAACCGAAGTCTATAGCCTGATTTCAGAGCGTATCTACGATCATTTCAAGTCGAGTGAAGAGTCGCTTAATCACCTTAAAGCGAAAGCAGAAGGGGTGAGCTTACTGTCTGAAGAGCAAATCCAAGCGCTGACCGCAGAGCGTGAAACGTTAGAAGTCGAGCAGAAGCGTTTAGCCGAGCAGTTAAAAGAGTGGCAAGCGCATCTAAGCTGGTGGAAAGACGTCACTAAAGCTGAGCAAACTATCGCGACCAGTGAGCACGATCTGAAAACCGCTCAAGATGAACTAGACCGTAACCAACCGTCACTAGAGCGCTTGGCAAACAGTGAGCCGGCTGAAAAGCTGCGCCCAATGCACAAAGATTTAATGCGTTGCGAACAAGAGGTGGACACTACTCAAGCTCACCTAGATAACAGCACCAAGTTACTTGCCGTTCGTGATGCAGAGAAGCAAGACGCGCAAACTAAACTGACTCAAAGCAGTGCGATTGTCGAACAGGTAAAAAGTGAGCAACAAGATCAAGAGAAGATCATCGATCTTGTCCGTCCGCTCGATAACCAAATTGCCGTACTCAAAGATAAGCAAACTGCGGCCGTTAATGCAGCGAATACGCTAAACGAGCAACATACGCAGCAGCGCAATCAACAGATTGTTTTAGTCCAAAAAACAGATGCACTGAAGCAACAAGATCAACTCAGCACTGAGTACCTAAATACGCATCAAACTGACCAACATCTGGAAAAATACCTAGGTCAATGGCAAGCAAAGGTCGAGCAAGTTCGTACTCTAGAGCGTCAGCATTCAGAACAGTTGAACTCAGCGAAGCAAGCTTTGTCTGCGGTTGATGCTCAGCAAACGATCATCAAATCTGCGCAAGAAGCTAAAGCAACGCAAGATAAAACTTTAGCTGAGTTGGTTTTGGTAGAGAGTAGTGCAAAGCAACAGTGGGAAGCATTGCAAGGCAACACCAGCGAGCAAGTATTGAATGCGCAAAAAGATCTGTTGGAGTTTTGGAATCGCAATACCCACTCATTACTCGAGATCAATCGTGGTTTCCTAAATGCCCAGCAACAGCTGCACGCAAAAACTCAAACGCATCAAACCAACACTCAGTTGGTCGACAAGCTTTCGAAAGAGCGTGAAGTGCTGGTTGAGAGATATAAAGAGAAAGAGACTTCACTTGAGCGATTAACGCGTTTGATTGATCAAGAAGGCGAATTGGCGAAATACCGTGCAGCTCTAGAATCTGGATCTGAATGCCCACTATGTGGTTCAACAGACCATTCGATTGAACAGTCGCAAGACATTGCAAATTTGGTTGTTCAAAAAGATAGGGAAAACCTAGAGCTAACGGCTATCAAAAAAGAAGGCCAAGAGCATCGTCAGCAGTTAGATTCTCTTGCCCCTATGATTGCGGCGCTTAACGATGACATTCAACGTGCGCGAGCGGATATTCAGCAGGCTCAAATGAATTGGCAAGGCGTTGTCGGCAAGCTTCAACAGAACTTATCGGATTTCGTTGACACGGCTCCTGAACTGGCGCTGCTAACGATTAACGATTTAGGCAATGAACCTGCCGTCGCGACCTTTGCACAGCAGTGTGAACTTCTACTAAGTCTGAACGCGCAGCAACTCAAAGCGTTGGCTGATGCTAAAGCGCATTATGCCGAAGCTGAGAAACAACGCCTGTCTGTAAGTGTTATGGCTGACAAGGCGCAATCTAATCTCGAGTTAGCCGAGCAACGCTTAGCGGATCTGAATAAGCAAAACCAAGTCGCAAACGAGCAAGTGACTCAGATAACTCAAGCGAAAGAGCACCAATGGAGTGCTTTGAAAGAGAGCATTGTTCAAACGGCTATCGAAGCGCCTGAATTAGAACATATCGATGATTGGTTTACTGAGAAATCACAAGCATCAAGCATGTGGCAGCAAACTAAACAGCAACAGGCCGATATTGAGAAGCAACTGATCACTCAAAATGCCGAATTGAAAACCTTAGATGACAAGCTAAGCAGTGTTGAGAAAGAGCTTGCGACACTGACGCAACAGAGTGAGTCTTTAGTGTCAGAACTGACTCGTGTAACGGCTGAAAGAACAGAGTTATTTGGTGACAAAGACATTCAAGCCACCAGCAATGCGATGAAGCACAAAGTTACTGAAGCGGTAAGTGCATTTGATGTTGCGCAGTTAGTGCTTAACCGCAGCGAACTTGAACATCGAACCGAGCAAACCAAACACATTAGCTTCTCTGAAGAGTTGACCAGCAAGCAGTCAAGTTACACACAAGCGTCGAATGCTTGGTCAGAAGCGCTGAAAACTAGCCCGTTCGAAGATGAGGCTAATTTTGAAGCGGCGTTGTTGGATGAAGAGGTTAGAACTCAACTTCAAAGCCTCAAGAAGTCTTTAGACGAAGCGATTGTCAGTGCACAAGCAAAGTTGAACACCGCTAAAGCGGCGCAAGTGGATCTACAAAATCACGAAAATGCGAAAGCATGGCAAGAGCAAGACCAGCAGCAAGTTGAAGAAGCGACGACTGAGTGTCAAAACGCACAACAAAGCCATGCGACAAAGATCGGTGCGATTTCTGCCAATCTTGAAACGGATAGCCAGAACCGCAGCAATCAGCAAGATCTGTTCAAGCAAATCGACGAGCAACAAGTCGACTTTGATGATATTTCACGTCTGAATTCACTTATTGGTTCTAAGAACGGCGACAAGTTCCGTAAGTTTGCTCAAGGTCTAACACTGGAAAACTTGGTGTATTTGGCGAACAAGCAGCTACAACGTTTGCATGGTCGTTACGAGCTAAAACGTAAAGCCGATGATGGATTAGAACTGCAAGTGCTCGACACATGGCAGGGCGATGTGATGCGTGATACCAAGACGTTATCAGGTGGCGAAAGCTTCTTGGTGAGCTTGGCGTTGGCATTAGCGCTTTCTGATCTTGTGAGCTACAAAACCAGTATTGATTCTCTGTTCTTAGATGAAGGTTTCGGTACGCTGGATAGTGACACATTGGACATTGCACTTAACGCTCTCGATAACTTGAATGCATCAGGCAAGATGATTGGCGTGATTAGCCACGTTGAAGCTCTGAAAGAGCGAGTACCCGTTCAGCTTAAAGTGACAAAACACTCTGGCTTAGGTGTGAGTGAGATGGAGAAACAGTACAAGGTTGTCGCTTAGGTTCTAGCTATATTCCATCAGTGCAGAAATAGAAACAGAGCTAGATGAAGCAGATCCCCGACTCAGTCGTTCCTCCTTCTCGAGGATGAAGGAGTCGGGAGTTGTCATTTATCACTTCGCCATCACTCCTTAAAGTTTGGAACGATTAAAAAGCAGCCGCCATTCCCTAAAGTGAGGTACGAACGTAATAGGGAATCTAGATTTGTTCGCATTACCTTCGTCATTCCCTAAAGTGAGGCACGAGCGTAATAGGGAATCTCTAGTAAACGAACGAAGTGGACTCATCAAGAAGGAAACGGCCATGCACAAGAAGCCACATTTACCGACTAAGACATGTCCCGTTTGCCACAAGCCTTTCGCATGGCGTAAAAAGTGGCAGCGCTGTTGGGATGACGTGATCTACTGTTCTGAACGTTGTCGCCGTAATAAATCTGAGTCTTCATACTCTTGAACAGATCAGCTCATTCCTCATGACCTAAAGCCCTTAACTCTAATATTTCCTTCCTTTGTCATCATTTTGATGATCCTTTAATCGTTTCGTCATTCATTTCTCAAGTTAATATTTCTATCTGTAAGATAAGTGATGTATAAAGGCGGCATGAAGATACCTAAAAGAATACAGCCTTTAGTTGACGATGGTTTAGTCGACGAGGTGACAAGCCAACTCATGAGTGGCAAAGAAGCATCGGTGTACATTGTGCGCTGCGGAGATACGATCCGTTGTGCCAAGGTATATAAGGAAATAAGCCAACGCAGCTTCAAAAAAGCGACCGCGTATCGCGAAGGCCGAAAAGTCCGAAATAGCCGCCGTGCTCGAGCGATGGAAAAAGGCTCTGGCTTTGGTCGTGAACAACAAGAAAAGGTTTGGCAAAGTGCTGAAGTGGATGCCTTATATAAACTGGCAGAAGCGGGCGTACGTGTGCCTGTCCCTTACGGTTGCTTTGATGGCGTATTGCTTATGGAACTGGTCACTGACGATGATGGTTACGTTGCACCACGTTTGAACGATGTCGTGATGTCAGCAGAGCAAGCGATCGAAGACCACGCTGTGATGATGACCTACGTAGTTAAAATGCTGTGTGTTGGTTTGATCCATGGTGACTTGTCTGAGTTCAACGTATTGGTGGATGAGTACGGCCCAGTAATTATCGATCTACCGCAAGCGGTTGACGCTTCGGCGAACAACAACGCTGAGTGGATGCTGGCTCGTGACATCAATAACATCCGTGACTACTACGCTCAGTTTGCCCCTGAATTGGCGAAAACCGAGTATGCCAAGGAAATGTGGGCGCTGTACGAGAAAGGCGACTTGAAGCCAGACAGCAAGCTAACGGGTGAGTTTACGGAAACGGACGACTTGGCTGATATCGAAGCCATCATGCAAGAGATAGACGCTGCGCGAATTGAAGAGCAACACCGACGCGAGCGAGCGAAAGAAGAGAAAGAAGGTGTCGACGATACCAAGTTCAATTGGGCTGAGTAATCGTGATGATCAGTTTTGATCTTTAGCTAGATATCGACCATACGCCCTAAAAGACTCAGGCGTTCTTTCAAAAAACAACCCAATGGAGCCTCAACTCTGTTGGGTTTTCTTTTTTAGCACTAATGAAAGATGGCCACTGGTATTAACTACCAATTTAACTGCTCGCCATCGTAAGCATAGAAGTGCCCACTTTTGTCCGGTGTGGCAGTGCGAATGATATCGACCAACTGATGGGCGACATAGCTCGACTCAAACAACTTACCTTCAGGGACATTGGTCTGAAAAGGTTTCGATAGAGCCGTGTCTGTTGTGCCCGGATGCAGTGCTAACACAGTGCCTTTCTTAATGGTGCGTTGCCATTCTATCGACATGGTTTTGATGAACATGTTGAGGGCTGCTTTCGATGAACGATAGCTATACCAACCGCCTAATCGGTTGTCTGAAATACTGCCTACCTTTGCGGATACCACAGCAAATTTTGGATTGTCACTCGTTCTAAGAATTGGCGTGAAGTGCTTTGCCAATAACAAGCTGGGTAGGGTATTCACAGAGATGTTTTTCAGAAAAAACTCAGGGTCGATGGACGACAGGTTCTTTTCCGGCCCAAGGTCTGGAGTGTGGAGCATACCTACGCAGTTGATCAACCAATCAAGTTGGTCAAACTCACAACTCAAGCGCTTAATATCAGCTTCGTCGGTGGCGTCGACTTTGTGCCAGCTCAAGCGATTGTTTTCTAGTTCCGGCTGTTGAGAGTGGTAAGTCGCGTCTACATGCACATCAAGAAAATCAAACCGAGAGAGCTCAGATAATAGGTGTTTAACCACAGCGAAACCAATACCGCCGCTCCCACCGACCACCAATATGTGTAATCTGAGTTGCTCCACCATTATAAGTTCTCCAAGTTTGTGATTCGTTGTTCAGCGGTATCGAGAATCGCTTGTTGTGATTGTTCGTCCATGTTGTCCCAAGAGCGATATAACATGCCCATACGTGGGATGCGGTTTAACGCATCGCGGTGTTGGTTCATAAAGCGCCAATACAAGCTATTGAAAGGGCAAGATTGCTCGCCGCTGCGTTCTTTTATCTTGTAGTGACAACCTTTGCAGTAGTCGCTCATGCGGTTGATATAGGAACCGCTGGCAGAGTATGGTTTGGTTCCGACGATCCCGCCATCCGCAAACAGTGCCATACCTCGCGTATTTGGCATTTCAACCCACTCAATCGCGTCGACGTAAATACTGAGGTACCAACTGTCGACTTGGTCAGGGTCTATGCCTGTGATTAAACAGAAGTTGCCAGTGATCATTAACCTTTGGATATGGTGCGCGTAAGCAAACTCAAGAGACTGGTCAATCGCATGCTTCATGCAGTTCATCTTGGTTTGTCCGTCCCAAAAGTAATGGGGCAGGTTATTGTTTGCTGAGTAATGGTTTTTGCTGGCGTAAGCAGGCATGTTTGCCCAATAGACAGCGCGTATGTACTCTCGCCACCCCAGTATTTGGCGTACAAACCCTTCGACCTGTGCAATGTCAATGCTTGGTTTATTTGAAGAACTGTCTCGATGACTGGATGCTTGGTAGGCCGACAGCGCTGCATCAATCACTTCTTTAGGGCTCAGCAGTTTGCTGTTCAGAGAGAACGAAATGCGGCTATGATACAAGCTCCATTTAGAGTCGTGCTCTGTAGTCATCGCATCTTGAAACTGCCCAAATAACGGTAAGCAGACTTGGCAGAAATGAGCGAGCAAAGACAAACTTTGTGCTCGGTTCACCGGCCATAATAACTGGCTACCGACTTGACCAATGGTTTGCACTTGGTGGCGTTCGATACGCTGCAAAATGTCGGTTATGTCATTGGTAAACATCAGAGGCTGAGGCAGGTTTTCGATGTCTTGTTTCTTGAGTTTCTTTCGATTGTTCGCGTCGTAATTCCATTTGCCACCAACGGGCTTTCCGTCTTCTAGCAAAATGTCGAAACGCTTTCTCATTCGGCGATAGAAGTGCTCCATCATGATGTGTTTGTCTTTCGGGAACTGTTGTTCGATCTCTTCAAATGGAAAGAGGAAGTGCTCCGTATCACAACAACCTTTGGTTACATTGGTCAGCTTGAGCTTGTTCATCTGCTCTAAGAGGCGATATTCATCTGGCCTTTGATATTCAAACTTCTCTGCGCCGAATTCGTGTACATAGTGCTTTAGAAGTGTATCTAGGTTTTCAAATTGCGTGGTATCGTCCAAGGTGAGGTGAAGTACCTGATGACCTTGTTCTTTGAGTTCGTCAGCGAAGTAACCCATCGCACAGAAAAACGCGGCCACTTTTTGAATGTGAGAGGCAACATAATCTGTTTCTTGTTTGAGCTCAGCAATGATGTAAATAACGTCATCGTCAACTTGTTGAAACCATGAATGCTCAATGTTTAATTGGTCACCTAATATAAGTCGTACCGTTTTAAAGTTCATAATGCGTCCTGGTTTGTGAGGCTTGTTGTGACAGCGTTACCACCTGTCCATTGATTGATGAAGGCATGGTCTGGGTCGTACATTTCAGTCTGCTTAGTTAAATCAAAATGGCGTGATTTAGGTTGTGATTGGTTTTTCGTCTGGTTGTTGCGGGCGGGTTGATTGAGAGCCCCAGCGATATACGCCCAATTTCCCCAGTTAGATGCTACGTCATAGTCGACAAGCTGGCTTTCGAAATAGGCTGCACCGTGTCGCCAGTCGACGCCCAACTCGTAAATCAAACAGCTTGCGGCTAACTGCCTTCCACGATTGGACATGTAGCCAGTCGCATTAAGTTGGCGCATACATGCATCGACAATCGGGTAGTTGGTGTTACCGCTCTTCCACTTGGAAAACTTAAGGTTTGCCGATGGAGTGATATTTTCTGCTGTAACGGGATTTGTGGATGAGCCCGAAAATAGCGATGACTTCAACGACATGCACTTCCAATAAAAATACTCTCGCCATAACAGCTCGAAATAGATCCAGTAGGTTGAATCATTGGAACCATGATGCGACTCAAATCGCGTGAGGTGTCTGCAGATTGTTTTTGGTGAGACACAACCTGATGCGAGCCACGGTGAAAACTTGGTCGAGTTCTCGACGCCATCCAACGCATTCCGAGTCTGTTTATAGCGGCTCGCGTAATCGCGTGAGAAGTAGTGGTCGAGATGTACTAACCCCAATGTTTCACCGCCTTTGAAGCTCAGCTCGCTCGTCAAATCGTTCGTCATAAAAAGGGAGGCTTTTGAGTGACAGTGTGACGTTTCTGTTAGGTCTGGTGCTGGTGGTAACTTCGTTATGGTCAAACTTTGTGTATCGACAGACAAGTATTCGATGAGTTTTCTGAACTTGGTAAACGAGCGGGGTAACTTGTCTAACGTAAAAGGGAAGTCATCGAGCTCAAACAAAGTTGAGTTATGAGATTGAATCGCAGTTAAGTTCGGGCAGTCAGCCAACGTTGATTGCACTAGCTGTTGCTCGTCGTAGCCACAATGAACATTTGCAAACAAGTGAGTGACGTTTAGAGCAGAGATAATCTCGTTGAGCGAATCTTTGACGTTATCGCTTTTATCGTGGTCTTGTTTAAGGACGATGAGTGTTTGATCTAGGCCGCTCAGGTTAATCTTAAGATCGCTTATCGATTGTGAAATGAAAGCTGTGCGGTGAGCGCCATATTGTTGTTCTTGGGCGAACTGTGAAGAGTAGTGCGACAGAATCGGTTCAACGACGACACATACGAGCTCATCGACGATTTGGCTTGCTTGGTAAAGTAGCGCATTGTCGTTGATTCTTAAGTCGTTTGTAAAAAGATACAGGCCAATCTTTTTCATTACTTTCACTCGGCGATTTGTTAATTATTAGACGCTTACGAGTTGATAGGCTGACAAGATCACAAATGATTACTCTAAGTGGGAAATAGGAGATTTCGGTCAGGATGAGTGTGTTGAAGAGGATATCAAGCCAACCAATAATACCGATAGAGGTTGGCAATGCCGGTTATTTTTGAGTGTCGAACTGGAGCTTCTATTCCATAGGAACAACGAGAATATCGATAGGGGAAGTATCGATGATCTGTTTAGAATGGGAGATGAGCTTATGCCAAAAATCATGGTGATGGCCGCACAGCAATAGGTCAACGCCGTTTGCTTCGATGGCATTTTTGAGCTTATCGTTCAAATCACCCGTTCCCACGAAAATGTGCTTGATTGGGTGTTTGGCGTAGGCTTCAAACTCTTTCAAATGCTTAACGGCATCTTCATTGATGGGTAAATCACCGTCATTTCCCTGAATATCAACGAGCTCTGGATAAATTTCTCCATGCGTACCATCGATATAAACAAATGAAATGCCAGCCTCCAGTTTATCAGCGAAGAAGGTCGCTCTATCAATGAGAATCTTGGTGTCGTCAGACAGTTCAAGTGCGACCAGAATATGTCGGTAATCCATAATTAAAGCCTCTTGTTGTGAGTTATGTAACAAGCATAGTTTCTGTTGGCGCAAATGATATCGAAGAGATCTCATATTGCGTAAAATCATCATTCAATGTTCTTCTAAGCACTATCGTATTTATATCGCTTTGATTGATAAGAAATTTACAAAAGGTTGATATAGTGGTTGAAGCGCTAGCTTATGCTGTTAGATAGGCTTGATAGTTCAATGCGCCAATAACGAAGAGGCATCAATGACAGCACTACTAACCATTCCCACTCGAACATTAGGTTTCGACTACGATATTGAGATCCGAGACTGGTCTCAAAAGCTTGTCGGCTTTCATGTGTTTGAAGATTGTAGACGACCGCTTGATGGGGGCATTGGGCTGAGCCTCAACCTTGTTGAACAGTTTGACGTGAATGGTCGTTGGTTAGACTCATTGCCTGCGCGTTATCGTGAAATCACCGACGACTTTCCAGAATACCAATACCAGATGCTGTGGCTAGCAGCGAATACCTATGAAGCCGCGCAATTGCTTGAATTAAGGCCTGTTATTTTGGCTTTGATCTGCATGAAGCACAGCGTCGACAATCAGAAAGCATTGGCACTGAGTCGCTTAGGGCAGAAGAAGATCCTTGCTAAGTTGGGTTTAGACAGCAGCAAGGCGACGCTCAAATTCATCGACAAGCTAGAGCTTCATTACAATGTTGGTGATGAACTCGACCACATTGTTCGCATTCTCGAACCGCTGCAAAGACGAGTTCTTAAATTCAAACATTACTCAAAAGTTGGATACACAGCCCTGCGTTTGGACCAAGTTCATCCATTTTTAACCGGCAGTCGATTAGGGATTGCAATGGTGGAAGAGGGCAGACTTAATGCACCGTCGAAGATGGCGATGTTCCAAGATGCGATATTGCTAGGACAAGATTTGGAGATGGATGATCCACTGCGCGCGATTACCAGTCAGAACTCTTTCGCGATGTTTGAACAACTTCATGACCGCTGGACGGAACAGCGCCAATTACGTCGCTTGGAGGGTAATCGCCCAATGGATAAAGACATCCCTTATCCCGTTCCTTTGCTCGGTAATGACAACATTCATCCACTTACTGATTATTACGATCTTGAACACGAAGGCATAGAGCAGAAGCACTGCATTGGTGTGTATCACAACCGAATCATGAGCGATCGGTATGTGGTGTTCCGCATGCTTAAACCTCAGCGTTTAACCATAGGTTTACGTCGTGTCCCGAGCAAAGCATTTCCGTTTGAGATTGACCAAATCTGCGGAAAACGAAATGCACCGCCGTCGGAATCCGCTCGCCAAGTGATTCACGACTGGTTAGAAGCGAGTAAGCAGAAGTATCCTAAGCAATAACCATGAAGTAGAAGGAATACAGGATGTTTCAACAAGGCGATCTTTGCCCGCATTGTGGTTTGATGATTGTGATGCCTACGGATCTACAAGGTGAATGCCTAGGATGCGGCGAAGAAATTAATCAAGATCCAGCAGACGATTACGACGAAGAAGAGTAGCTTTACCTACACTTAGATTAAACAAGGCTAGGATAGCCGAATTACACCCTTTCAAAGGACGGACAAATGCAGAAAGTAATCTTTAGAAATTGCGATGAAAGCTCATCTTATTGGCGTGAGTTAGAGGGCTTATTTCAAAGCGAATGGTCTGACTTCAAGTTTAGAGATACCTATAAAGAAAATGTACAACTCCCTCCAGTAATAACCGTACTTCGCGATAATGTGGTCATTGGTGGCTTGGCGTATTCCTATTTTCAAGAACCTCACCAAGTTCGTGATGTGGTGTGGATCAACGCCGTGTTCGTCGACCCTCAATGGCGCGGTCAAGGTATTGCAAGTGAACTGATTAATCGTGGTGTCAGACAGGTTTCTTCTGCAGTGCAAACTCAACTCTACGCATACACCAATATCATGGGACTCTACCAAGGTCTAGGTTGGTCAGTTGTCGATATCGAATCAGAACCGAACCATAAAGTGATGAGTATTGAGCTTAATCGATAAGCTCGGAATAAAAGCCTGATATTAGGTTATCTGCCGCTCGAGTAATGAAGCTCTCCCTTTCATCCATAACGCATAAAACTGTTAAATTTTCGTTGGAACTCATGTCGATATCGCCTTTAAATCAAACAACTAGCTGTTGATTAAAACGATCAAGACGATTTATTGCAGCAGTTGTTGAGCACAAAGCCTATATTGACTAGAATGACGCACTTTTTTTATTTACGTACATACAGGTAATGAACATGAGCGATACTAATTCAAGACCAGCTTTACCAGATCATCTTGCAGGCAACCCACGCAGCCCACACCACGTTGCTGAGTGTTTCGAATACCCAATCGGCATTCGTCTAAATGGTAAAGAGCGTACTGATGTTGAAGAATACTGCATCAGCGAAGGTTGGGTTAAGATCCCTTCTCCAAAAGCGCTAGATCGTTTTGGTCAGCCAATGCTTATTACTCTAAAAGGCACTGTAGAAGCTTTTTACATCGACGCATAATCACGTCGTGTGGCTAGCGAATACTTCGAGTAATTAGCTATTGTTTGTCTAATTAGTCAACATAAAGCCACCAAGCGTTATTACCTAAAAGGGTCTAGAGAAATCTAGACCCTTTTTGTTTGCATTGATGTTGGCGAATTTCTTTAACCAATAGCCCAAACCACCTTCATAACTCCACAGATTTAACCAAATTGTCGTTATTCACTATGCATTCGCAGTAATAACAAAGTTGTTGTTGGTTGATTCATGTTCGCTCGCTCTTCTAGGATTTATCCATACTCGAAAGTTCTGATGTTTAATTAAGCAGATACAAACAAAAACATGAAGCGCAGTCTAATTAAATGAAACTAATATGCTGTATTTAAAGTTATTTTTTGTTAATGACTACCTCTATCACAGAAATTAATCCTGAAGCACATACAATTCCCTTGGTTTCGAATGAGCGCTAAATTTTTTCGTTCGAGCATTTTAATTCTTCCTTCGCCCAATAATTATGAGGTTCCTATGTTTGGAATATTCAAACCTATGGCGCATATCGATCGCTTGTCATCAGACAAAATCGATAGCACCTACACACGACTAAGATGGCAGCTGTTTCTCGGCATCTTCGTTGGCTATGCGGGGTACTACTTAGTCCGTAAAAACTTTAGTTTGGCGATGCCTTATCTCATTGAACAAGGTTTTAGCCGCGGAGAACTAGGGGTTGCATTAGCGGCGGTATCTATCGCTTACGGCTTATCTAAGTTCTTAATGGGCAGTGTTTCTGACCGTTCTAACCCTCGTTACTTCCTCAGCGGTGGCTTGTTAATGTCGGCACTGGTGATGTTCTGCTTTGGCTTTATGCCATGGGCAACAGGCAGCATCACTGCGATGTTTATTCTGCTGTTCTTGAATGGTTGGTTCCAAGGTATGGGTTGGCCAGCTTGTGGACGAACCATGGTTCACTGGTGGTCACGCAAAGAACGTGGTGAGATCGTATCGGTATGGAACGTTGCTCACAACGTGGGTGGCGGTTTGATTGGCCCGATGTTCTTGTTGGGGCTGTGGGCTTTTAACGACGATTGGCGAACCGCTTTTTATGTTCCTGCATTTTTTGCCACTCTCGTTGCTGTCTTTGTTTGGTTTACCGTAAGAGATACGCCTCAATCTTGTGGGTTACCACCGATTGAAGAACACAAAGACGATTACCCAGACGACTACGATACGTCTCATGAGAAAGAAATGACGGCGAAAGAGATCTTCTTCAAGTACGTTTTCTCTAACAAGCTGTTGTGGTCAATCGCGATTGCTAACGCGTTTGTTTACCTTATCCGTTATGGCGTACTCGATTGGGCTCCGGTTTATTTAAAAGAAGCAAAAGACTTCTCAGTAGATAAATCATCATGGGCTTACTTCCTGTATGAGTGGGCTGGTATTCCTGGCACGTTATTGTGTGGTTGGATTTCAGATAAGTTATTCAAAGGCCGACGCGCACCTGCAGGTATCTTGTTCATGGTTCTAGTGACAGTCGCTGTGTTGGTATATTGGTTAAATCCAGCGGGTAACCCAACGGTTGATATGTTGGCATTGGTTGCGATTGGTTTCCTTATCTATGGCCCTGTAATGCTGATCGGCTTGTATGCACTGGAACTTGCACCTAAGAAAGCGGCGGGTACAGCTGCTGGTCTAACTGGTTTGTTTGGTTACTTAGGTGGTGCGGTTGCTGCGAACGCAATACTCGGCTTTATGGTTGACCATTACGGTTGGGATGGCGGCTTCATTATTTTGGTCGGCGCTTGTGTGGCTTCAATCATCTGTCTGCTTTACGCCTTCTTAGGTGAGCGTGCGCACCATAAACAAAAAGATCTCGAACGAGAGAAAGAAGCGCTAGCTCAGTAGTGTATTTACTGAATCACATCTATAAATAACAACAGAGGCAGGTATATCCTGCTTCTGTTTTATCAAGGAAAACAATAATGAAAACAACGTCACTGTCTCTGACCTTATTAGCACTAAGCTTATCTGCAAATGCGTTCGCCGACCCTTTAGTGATTGCTCATCGCGGTGCTTCTGGTTATTTACCTGAACACACTTTACCCGCTAAAGCGCTCGCTTACGCGATGAAACCTGACTACATCGAACAAGATGTCGTGATGACCAAAGACGACCAATTGGTGGTTTTGCATGATCACTATCTAGACCGAGTCACCGATGTCGCGGATCGCTTTCCAACACGCGCTCGTGCAGATGGCCGTTACTACGCAATTGATTTTACGCTTGCTGAGATCAAATCCCTGAAAGTGACCGAAGGCTTTAACCTAGATGAACAAGGTAACAGAGTCGCAGGGTACCCAACACGCTTCCCAATGTGGCAGTCTGATTTCCGTGTCGCTACCTTTGCAGAAGAAATCGAGCTGATCCAAGGCTTAAATAAGACCTTAGGTTATGACGTGGGCATCTATCCTGAAATTAAAGCACCTTGGTTCCATCGCCACGAAGGCAAAGACATCTCCAAAGCTGTACTTGCGACCTTGCATCAATATGGTTACCTATCGAAAGACGACAAAGTGTATTTACAGTGTTTCGACGCCAATGAACTTCAACGCATTAACGATGAGCTCATGCCTGCTATGGAAATGGATCTTAAGCTCGTTCAGTTGATGGCCTATACAGATTGGAATGAAACCATGACGTACCAAGGTGACAAAGCAACGCCGTACAGTTACGACTGGATGTTTGAAGCTGGTGGCATGGAAAAAGTCGCGACTTACGCGGAAGGAGTAGGCCCTTGGAAGCCAATGTTGGTGGACGATGCATCGACCAAAGATAACATCATCATTAAACCGTTAATGAAGTCAGCAAAAGACGCGGGCTTAGACGTTCACCCGTACACGTTCCGTGCTGACCCAGGAAGAATCCCAGCTTATGCTGATAACTTTGATGGCATGTTGGATGTCTTCTACAACCAAGTCAAAGTCGATGGTGTGTTTACTGACTTCCCAGACAAAGCGGTCGACTTCTTGAACCGTTAATATCCTGCCAATTACAAGCGACTATTAACGAGATATTCAGAGCCAAAAGCACACACTAAAGGTGTTTTTGGCTCTTCTTTTACTTTTTGGATCTTCTTGTATTTGCCTCGAAATCCTAACGATATTCTTCTTTCTCAGCCCACATTTTGATATTCACTCGGTTTACAGCAATAACCTGACTTGATAGGTTACTCCCAATGCAGCCAGATGCTTAATCTATAAGTATTTATCGGCTCAACCTAATATTGAATTTGGAAAGATCATGGAAGAAAGAAGCAAAGCTTATCTTGATAGCTACCTCAACACATTACCAGCAGACGTTGCTTCGCAATACACCTCTTTCAGTGCCGATTATTACTGTGCTGATGAATACAACGCCAACCTCTGCGCTCAGTTAATTCTCAAGGGTGAAAAACAAGCGTCTTGCGGCCTTGAACATTGGTATACCCATGAAGGAGAGACGAGACCTATAGTTGGTCACTTACAAGTTGTCACCGATTGGGATGGCAAGCCCGTCTGCATTGTAGAGATTACCTCGGTGTCGTCGTGCAAATACAACGAAGTGACCGCTGAATTTGCTGCCGCAGAAGGTGAGGGCGACAAATCACTCGAATGGTGGAGAGAAGCTCACTGGAACTTCTTCTCACGTGAATGTGAAGAGCTCAAGATCTCACCAAGTGAAGACATGCTACTTATGTTGGAGCGTTTCAAAGTGGTTTATCAACAGTGAAGTCCCCGCGCGTGATGTGTTGAATCGGAAGGCATGGCACTTTAGCCTTCTTTTGACCAACGCCAGAAGATTAACAATCACAAGGAGAGTGATGTGAAAATAGCGATATTGGATGACTACCAGAACGTCGTTAAAGACCTCGATTGCTTCAACAAACTCGAACAACACGATGTAACTGTATTTACCGAAACTTACTCAGAGCAAGAGCTCGTCGCTAAGTTGGCCTCGTTTGAAGCCATTGTGCTCATTCGTGAAAGAACCGAGATCACCGAATCTTTGTTATCACAGCTCCCAAACCTCAAGCTTATTAGCCAGACGGGCAAAGTGAGTAACCATATAGACCCGCAAATGTGCGAACGATTTGGTGTTACCGTTTTAGAAGGCCGAGGCTCGCCAGTTGCACCCTCTGAATTATGCTGGGCGTTGATTATGGCTGCATCGCGCCACATTCCCACTTACGCTTCAAACCTTAAGCAAAACCAGTGGCAAGATTCTGGCTCGCTAGGGCTAGGTCGAACTTTGAAGGGCTTGAAGCTTGGTATTTGGGGTTACGGCAAGATCGGCAAATACATTGCACAATATGCCCAAGCATTTGGGATGTCTGTCATAGTGTGGGGCAGCCAAGCTTCACGCGATCAAGCACAAGCAGATGGCTTTGAAGCAGAAACAACCAAACAAGATTTCTTTCGAGAAGTAGATGTGCTTTCTTTGCATTTGCGTTTGAATGATGTCACCAGAGGATGTGTTACGGCACACGACCTTAGCTTGATGAAGGCGGACACACTGTTTGTGAACATCAGCCGTGCCGAGTTAGTCGAACCGATGGCCTTGTATCATGAACTACGCGAGATACCGACCAAAACAGCCGCTATTGATGTGTTCGATTGTGAGCCAGTAACAACAGACACCGAACCGCTATTGTCCTTACCAAACGTCACTGCGACTCCACATTTGGGCTATGTTGAACAAAATAGCTACGAACTCTACTTTGATATCGCCTTCGACAACATTCTGTCCTATCAAAAGGATGGCATATAGCGATAGAATCTGCCCAAAGCAATAAAAAGGCAGAGAAGTATGAGCTTAACAATCAGAGAAGTCGCGGAAGAAGACGCACAAGGCATTATTGATGTATTAAATCCAATCATTATCGAAGCGCGTTATACGATCTTGGATCAGACTTTTACTGTTGATGAAGAAAAGGCATTCATTGAGTCGTTCCCTGAGCGTGGTGTATTTAGCGTTGCAGTCACCGAGACGACAAGCCAGTTACTTGGTTTTCAGAATGTCGAACCATTTGCTACTTACACTAAGGCCTTTGACCATGTTGGTATTATTGGTACTTATGTTGATGCAAATAGCCGTGGGCAGGGCGTTGCAAAACAGTTGTTCGATTACACATTCAAATCAGCCAAAGCCAAAGGTTACGAAAAGCTGTTTGCCTATGTAAGAGCAGACAACGAGCGCGCGTTAGCGGTATACCTTAAGCAAGGTTTTGAAATCGTCGGAACGGCTAAAAAACACGGTAAGATTGGCGATCAGTACTTTGACGAGATCCTTATCGAGAAGTTTTTATAGGCTCGCTTAAACATTAGATAATTCATCGTATGCAGGAGGCAAGATGACAAAGCTAATCGAATTAACAGAAGTAGTCTTATTCGACTGGGGTAATACGCTTATGGTCGATTTCCCAGACGCACAAGGGAAGATGTGTGACTGGGAAACCGTACAAGAAGTGAGTGGTGCTCGTGCATTACTGGCTGAACTCTCCAAAAATAACCAAGTTTATGTTGCCACCAATGCTGGTGATTCCAGTAAAGACGACATCATTCGGGCCTTTGAGCGTGTTGGCCTGTCTCAATATATCTCGGGTTACTTTTGTAAGGCGAGCATTGGCTTTTCTAAGTTCGAGTCGGGGTTCTATCCTGCCATCATTTCTAAGCTCGGTGTTTCACCACAAGACATCACCATGGTAGGCGACACCTTAGAGAAAGACATTTACCCAGCACTTGAAGCGGGTTTGAATACGGTGTGGTTGAACACGGAAGGAGTTGAGCTTAAGTCACAGCATCCACGTATCGTGCAAGTTCAAAGCCTAAGTGAACTGTTGGAGAAGCGCGTTTAACTCTCTGATATTAAGTCCAGATAAAGCGCTTGTCCGTTTTGACGTCAACCTCTCATCTCTTTGCTGTCTAATCCTCTAAGCTAACTCTAGTTTCCACTATGAGGGCTAGATTATGAGTATCGAACGTCACGGAATATCGGTTGGAATTGAACGTGTTAACGGTGAAACCATCGTTGTGTTTAAAGCGAAAGGCAAACTCACACACGATGACTACCAAGCAATGATGCCAATTCTAAATACCACGCTAGAAGAACTCGATTCATCTAAACTAAAGATGCTGGTCGACATCTCTACCTTAACGGGTTGGGAGCTACGTGCTGCTTGGGATGATTTCAAACTGGGATTAGAGCTCAATTCGAAGATAGACAAAATCGCGATTTATGGTGATAAAAGCTGGCAAGAATTCGCTTCAAAAGTAGGGAGCTGGTTTGTGTCTGGTGAGATTAAGTCATTCGAAGACCACGACTCTGCGCTTAAGTGGTTGGTCGATTGATAATATTCGCGAACAGCTAACGAACAATCAGTAAACATTACCAATGACAGTTGACGAGCATTGTCTCGAACGCTGTCATTTTTCGTTTTGGTTATGATATTTCCCATTCGATTCAATAGAGTATATTCATTCGAGCGTGTAACATACCCAGGCTTTGTTTGGTCGTGACTAATAGAATAGCGCGGCCAGATTCAGTAATAACGAGAACTAAAACAGAAATAAGGTCTAACGACATGCATAAGGTAATTGATAAGCTGGCTTGGATATTCATCAAAGACGGCAAGCTGCTGATGGTCAGATCAAAAGGCAAAGAACTGTTCTACCTACCGGGTGGTAAGCGTGAAGCTGGTGAAAGTGATGAGCAAGCACTGGTTCGCGAAATCAAAGAAGAGATCTCAGTCGATTTAGTGCCTGATTCCATCAAATACGTTGAGACCTTTACAGGCCAAGCTGATGGAAAAGCGGAAGGCGTATCAGTGCAATTGACTTGCTATCTTGCTGATTATACCGGTGAACTGTCTCCAGATGCTGAAATCGAAGAGCTTAAGTTTGTTGATGGCAACGACAGAGCGGTATGCTCATTGGCAGCACTGGTTGCGCTTGATTGGTTAGAAGCGAACCAGTATTTGGCTTAAGGTTTTGGCTGATATTAGCTAATGCTGAAGATTGATCTTCAAAAGATCATCGCTTACGAATAGCTTGAAGGGCGGCTGTCTTTCATCAACAGGTCGAGTTTCCTTTGAGCTTTCTTCGTGTCTTGTAAATCCACCACCTCAATCATTTCACACTCATCTCGTACCATCTCATTAATTAGGCTTGGGTAATGTCGGCAATCTTCTGGTCGGTCTAAGTAAATACTGCATGTGTACTTGGCTTGAGCCTTGGTGTCTTTCGTCGGAACCAGCTCCAGAAAAGGGCAGCGAGTTAAACGTTCGCCAGATTCCGGGTCAAACCATATCTCGCTTCCTCGAACATATTCAAAGATATCTGGGTTGAACAGCTCCCACAAATCGATCTCTTCTTGAGTCGCGGCAAGGTCGCCATCTCCGTATTTGATACAGCATTTTCCGCATTGATTACAATCTTTCATTATCGACTTCATTGGTTGGTGAGCTTTTATCATTTTACCACTGATAGGCGTGGCACGTTGACTTTGTTGTCCATGGTTAAGCCGTTACGGCGCGGGAACTTGGAATAGCGGTACTTAAAATCAATTTATCTATGAACCACCACTCCAATCAAAGATGTAAACAGTGATACAATTTGCGCCTCTCACGTTATTTAAGCAAAGGCATCAAAATGAGAACCGTATACACCACCGAAGGCAACATTAACGCAAAGAAACAAAAAGAGGCTTACCCAAAGCTCGCTTTATGTGACAAGTGCGTTGGTGACTATGTGGTTATCGAGCAAGGTGAACGAACTTACAAGCCTTGTGCTAAATGTGGTGCCGACGATTAATGCGCCTTGATAAATACCTATGTAAAAGCACTGACCTAACCAAACCTGAAGCGATTGAACGCATCCATAATGGCGAGGTGAACGTAAACAGTGAGGCTGTGACCGATGAATCGACTCAGGTTCATGAAAGCAACAGCATCTTGTTAAATGGCACGCCTCTTAAATTGCGTGAATTTCAATACCTCTTAATGCACAAGCCTGCGGGTACTATCTGCTCCAATATCGATGAAGTTTATCCTTCACTGTTTAACTACATTGAGATAGACAAAGCATCAGAACTGCACATTGCAGGGCGCTTAGATGCCGACACCACAGGCTTAGTCTTGATTACCGATGATGGGCGATGGTCATTCAACATCACGCTGCCAACCAAGTCATGTAAGAAGGTGTACCGCGTGACATTGTCACGAGATATCAAAGACGATGTCGCTGACAAATTCAAAGCGGGTATTCAATTGCAAGGCGAGCAAAAACTGACGCGTCCGGCAGAGCTCGAAGTGATTACCAGTAAAGAAGTGCTGTTGACCATTACAGAAGGCAAGTTTCATCAAGTAAAACGAATGTTTGCTGCGGTAGGGAATCGAGTTGTTGGCCTACACCGTGAACAGATTGGTGACGTTCGTTTGGATGTTGAAGCAGGCCAGTGGCGTTATCTAACTAAAGCCGAAGTTGACTCATTTCAGCAAGACTCTGAATAAACGCTGTAACCACTTAAAGCGTTAAGCGTGTCAGCACAAGAATATCAGCACTATAAGGATGTAGGATGGAAAACCTCAAAGTCTCAGAAATTAAGTCTTTCGTACCCGCGAAAGACTTCGATTTATCTAAGCGTTTTTACCAGTCAATCTGTTTCGAAGTGATGTCTGAATTTCACGATATCGCCTATCTACGACACGGCAGTTGTGCCTTCCTTCTTCAAAACTTTTATGAACCTGCGCACTGTCACAATTACATGATGCACTTGCTGGTTGAAGACGTAAAAAGTTGGTATCAACACATCCAAAACTCTAATGTAGTGTCGGAATTTGAAGTTACCGTTTCCGAGGTTGTTGAACAGCCATGGGGAATGCTTGAGTTTTGTATCACTGACCCAAGTGGTGTGCTGTGGCGTGTGGCTGAAAACATTAGGCCGCGTTAATTCATCCAACTTGCATTAAGGCCAGTGAAAACTTCGAATTATCCATCTTTTTCTTTATTTATGCCGACATAAGGCAATGATCAAATAGGTTCAAACATGGATATAAAGGCTAAAATGCACAGCCAAGACGTTTACTACTGTGACGACGTTGATTTGGTTGCTGAGCAAACTCAATGCTTAGAAGTGCTATACGATTTCAATCACACTCGCCCGAGCGAAGGTGATAAACGACAGCAGATCATGAAGCAGTTGTTCGCCGAAGTCGGTGAGGGCTGCTACATTGAACCACCGTTACATGCGAACTGGGGGCGTCACACGCACCTAGGCAACAACGTATACGTGAACTTCAATCTAACTCTGGTCGACGACACAGACGTATTCATCGGCGACAACGTGATGATTGCGCCTAACGTGACCATCGCCACTGGCACACATCCCATCAGCCCAGATCTCAGGCTAAAAGCAGCGCAGTTCAATGTTCCCGTTCGAATTGGTAACAACGTATGGCTTGGCGCGCACACCGTCGTACTTCCCGGTGTCACCATTGGTGAAAACTCAGTAATAGGCGCAGGCAGCATCGTCACCAAAGACATCCCAGCTAATGTCGTCGCAGTCGGTAATCCATGCCGTGTGGTACGCGAAATCAACGAACGCGATCGAGAGTATTACCACAAAGATCGCCGCATTCCCGATGAATTAAAGTAAGCGACTTTTCGCAGTATTGTGAGGGTCTCACGGCACGTCATGCTATACAGAAAAATTCTACATTTTCCACATAGCTGAAATTAGCTGTGACATAAGCCATTGTTATGCAATGGCTTAGTTGCATATTGCTTGCCTATCTTAGAAACTAGACAAAATTATTCTGGAGTTAAGTGCAGAATTTTTCTGTCTGATAGCTGTTAGGCTACAAGGAAAAGTATATGAACGAAACAGTGGAAGTTTATCCAAAACAATATGGAGCAATATTGAAAGCTACGCATGCAATTGGTTTCCCTCAACTATCAGAGCTACCGATAGGTGCGTTTTTAGCAGCTTTAGCGGCAAGTAAGCAATCGGGGTGTTTGTTAGAACTAGGGACTGGTACTGGTCTATGTACGTCATGGATATTGCATGGAATGTCAGCAGATTCCAAATTAACAACGGTGGATAATTCATTAGAAAACATTGATATAGCTCGTCGTTATCTTGGGGCAGATCCGCGAATTGATATTGTTTTATCGAATGGTGAAGATGTTATCGATCGAACCCTTCCATTGTCGGTTGACTTGATATTTGCTGATACCTGGCCAGGTAAATACCACTACCTAGATGAGGCGCTAGCTTGTCTTAAAATTGGTGGCTTCTATATCATAGATGATATGCAAATTCGTTCGGATTGGTCAGAAGAGCATAATGAAAACGTACGTGAGTTGATAGAGAACTTATCACAGCGAGATGATCTTGTTGTTGCAAAGCTTTGTTGGTCAACAGGCATAGTTATGTGCGTGAAAGTTGCCTAACAAATTGTTCAAGCAGACAGCTAACAGTCGGCGGCTTTGGTTCGATTGCGTCTTGTGATTACGGTAATCTTGTTTGTGTGCTGTGATAGTTAGGTGCTACTTAACAATGCTTCATGTTCTTGGAGGGGATTTTGCTCGATTTGTTTAAAAAAGTGGTTCTAATTAACCTCTCTGCTGTACTTGTGGTTATAGCTCTAGCCCAGTTTGTTCCCTTCTTCGCGACTACTCAGTTGATCGACTTCTTGTTCTTTGTTGTCATCGTTATATGGGTTTTAGCGAAACTAATGTGGGAAGGCGGCATCCATAGTAAGACAACTCGGTTAGATGATCCGAGTACAGATAAGGTCTACAAAATGGTAGAAGGGCATGATTTCGAAAAAGAGCAACACGAGCACTATCGAATGAACTATCAGACAGGTTTGGTTTTCTTTATAGCTGGTCTACCTGCATTTATTACTTGTTTAGTTCTTCAATTTCTTTGAGTACGAACATAATAGTAATTTTAATAAGATTCTCAACACTTGGCATTTTTACTGTGCGTTGCGCTTAGTGTTTAAGGAGGTATTACGTTGCTCACCACATAAGCGGGCATCATACCCCTGTAATTCTTCCTGAATGAAAGTAACTACCCATATCGAGTCTTAATAGTTTGTTTAGGTTCACGGTGCCTTTCTTAACCATTTGCTAGAGTGGCATTTCAATGAGCATGGAGGTTTTATAATGGGTACTGTAATCGGTTTGGTGATTCTAGTTGCGATAGATTGGTATCTTGTTCGTAAAACAGGGCTTCATATTCATAAATGGATTTCTAAAAAGTATGCCGCGTATCTGTCGGAGAAGGGAAACAAAAAATAGCCTTTCTTATTAAGTCATCGGTATAAAAAGCGTTATCCGTTATTGATTTTACACACATTACAAAGATTGGAGGATTCATGAAAGGTAAAGGAAAGTGCCTATGTGGCTCGGTTGAGTTGGAAGTAGAGTACGCTAGTAATGAATTGGGGGCTTGTCATTGTAGTATGTGTAGAAATTGGTCTGGCGGTCCGATGTTAGTCATTGATTGCGCTGATTCCGTTAAAATATCAGGTGAATCGAATGTTGTGAGATATAAGTCATCAGATTGGGCAGAGAGGGGGTTCTGCGGTAAATGTGGCACTCACTTGTTTTACTTTTTGGTGCCAAATAATCAGTACCACCTTCCTGTTGGTTTATTGATGTCTGGAGATGATTACAAGTTAACTCATCAGATATTCATCGATGAAAAGCCCGAATACTACGAATTTAAAAATGAAACGCACAATATGACTGGCGCAGAAGTATTTGCCCACTTTGAAAGTGGAGAGTAAATATGAAGTCAGATTTTTCTAAATTAGCGACAACCGAGTATGGAAACATACTAAGTAACGACCACTTTATTAACTTTAGTATTGGTCCTCTTTGGCAAGGAATACCGCGAATTTGTGGAGAAGCGTTTACTGTCCAGTTAACGCCTGGTGATAATTTAATGCTTCATTCAGCGATATACGAAGCACCAGAAGGTTCCATCATTGTAGTAGATGGCGTTGATAGCGAATATGCTGTAGCCGGCGGTAATGTATGTGCAGTCGCTAAGAGTCGAGGTATCAAAGGCTTTATTATTGATGGTGTCATTCGAGATTTGGGTGAAATTTCAGATATGAAGTTTCCAGTTTTTGCGAAAGGTGTTCATCCTGTACCGGGAAAGAAAGAGGTCTATTCTAAACTGGGCGCTCCAATCACTTGCGGGGGAGCAAAGGTCTCTACGGGAGATATCATTGTTGCTGATGTAGAAGGTATTGTCGTTATTCCTAAATCCAGAAAAGACGAAGTGTTTTTAATGGCTTCACAGAAAGCGAGTAAAGAGGCGTCATTAACACTCGCTGAGTGGGAAATAAACCACAGGGCCAAAATAGCCCAAGCAATAACGTCTGCGAAACAAAAATCTGAAAGCACTTTAAGCTGATTCGCAATGCGAGGCATATTTATCTATTAACAAGCGTTAGACAATAACGAATAAATTCACCCGTGGAGAAGATAGTGATCGTACGGACTGCGACGAAAGAAGACTCAAGAGTCTTGTTAGAGTTTATTGAACAAAAAGCTGACTTTGACCGAAGTATGAAAGGGTTTAGCGGTGAAATCTCGACAACTATAGAGAAAATCGAACGCACATTATTCGGTGATTACGCATTTGCCCATGCATTAATATTGGAACGGAATTGTGAGCCTTTTGGCTTCGCACTGTATCACTATCGATATTCATCCTTCAGTGGAGAGCCATCAATCTGGCTTGACGACCTATTGGTTACAGGAAATCAAAGATCAAAAGGGTATGGCCGTGAACTTATGTTGGCTTTAAAGTCACAAGCGAAGTCATCGTCCGCCTCTCACATCTCATGGACCGCAAGTCCGCACAATAAGAAAGCGCATGATTTCTACAAAAGGTTGGGTGCAGAGGTTGAGCGAATGGATGGTCAAAGACCTTATTTCCGTTGGGCAATGTACGATTCGTGATCAGATAAAAAGAGAACTATGAAGATAACAACGCTGGTTGATAACTCTCGACTGGATAACGGGACAGACTTAACCTTTGAGCGCGATGTTCTGGCTTAGAAGTAATGCTAGGGCTTCATGTATGCAAAGTTCAGGGAAAGAATGAAAGTATTGATTGCAGGGGCTAGTGGGTACATTGGCCGTCACGTTACATCGCTATTCGCAAAAAGTGACTTTGAAGTTTTTACATACGGTAGAGACAAAATCGTCACACCTCTTACAGTCGGGTTGATAGAAAATAGGTACGATTTTGAAGGCTACTTTGACGTGGTTGTGAATTGCGCGCGCCCACATTGGTCACAATTCTCAGCAGATGAAATTGCAGATGTGGAGCAAAGGTTGCTATCTGAGTTAGACCTACTTGCCGCTAGAGATGTAACAAAGATACATACATCGGGTGTTTGGCTCTTTGGTAACGCCTCTAGCGCTGATTTGAGTCATTTTAGGCTGAAACCCTTGGAAGCCGTTAGATTAGATGTAGAAACAATACAGAGCGCTATTAGAAACAGGTGGCACGTCGTTTACTGTCCTAGTTTGGTTTATGGCGGTGAGAACTGTCAGTTAAAGCGAATTGTAGAATCTTTCGCTAGCCAAACGATCCAAGTAGGTATGCCGTCTATAGGATTTAACCAATATGTTCATGTCTATGACATTGCACGGTTCTATTTACTTTTGGCGCAAGGCCGAACCTTAGAAAAGCAGCATTTTATTGCAGAGACTCAAGGTTATAGTCCTGCAGAATTCGCTCAACTCTTATTGGCCGCCAAAGCTGTAACAAAAGTGAGAAAGATCAGTTGGGAAGAGTTTGAGTCAGAAAATGGCTCTATGGCCGTTGGTATTGAACAACTGAAGTTAAAACTACCAATTAGTTCTTCGTTTGAGCCTGTCGAGTTAGTTGAAGACTACATAAAACGAAGTATCCAAATGTGATTCTCAACATTTGGTATTTAACTCGGCTTGACGTTAGTGGTAAGTTTGAACGCAATCTCAGCATTGTTAGTCACTTAGCTGTTCGTTTGTCTTTTGATAAGAATTAAGGAGTTTTAAGTGAGTCAGGAAGTAAGAGTAGGTGTCGCTGCGGTTATTCTACGTGAAGGGCGAGTGTTACTTGGAGAACGAATTGGTTCTCATGGGGCTCATACGTGGGCAACGCCGGGCGGACACCTTGAATGGGGTGAGAGCATTGAAGAGTGTGCCAAACGTGAAACACTCGAAGAGACGGGCTTGGTTGTTAGTGCTTTTGAGAAGCTCTCTTTTACCAATGATATTTTTGAGAAAGAGAACAAGCACTATATAACGCTGTTTGTTGTTGCTTCTGACGTTAGCGGCGAACCACAGGTGACAGAGCCTGATAAATGCAAGCAATGGAAATGGTTTAAGCTCGATGAGTTACCTGAGCCATTGTTTCTTCCTCTGACCAATCTGTTGAACGATCCGGTCATCCTTAGGAAGTTAGCTCCGTAAACGTGAACGATTGGAGGGCACATCAATGAGAGCACCTTTTCAGGTTTTGGTCTTTCCCTATCAAATAGTCGACACTAAACCTCGGTTTTTAATCGCACGCAGAAGGGACAATGGTGTATGGCAGGCAATATCCGGTGGTGGCGAAGACAATGAATCATTACTTGAAGCAGCAAAACGAGAGCTCTCTGAAGAGAGTCAGTTAGTCGGTGATAACTGGCAGTTGCTCGATTCAATGTGCATGCTTCCAAAAGTCTTTTATGCTGGGAATCACAATTGGACTGAGCATCCATTCGTCATTCCTGAGCATTCCTTCTCAGTTAAAGTCACAGAAGATCCTGAACTATCAAGTGAACACACTGATTACCGTTGGTGTGATTACCGAGAAGCCAGTGAACTTCTAACATATGACTCAAACAGAAACGCGCTTTGGGAGATCAACGAAAGACTTCGCTGATAGCGCCCTTGTATTAAAAGAAGATTCTTAACCTTTGGTACTTTGGAGCTAAGTCTGAGTTTATGCATCAAGATTTATGGTTTTAGGTTGGTGTCTTGTTTCCCATGACATAATACGGCGTAAGTTTTTATAGTAGGGGGCTTTATGAGTGATTCGATTTTTAGAAAAGACGGCACTGCCCAAGGTGTGGCAAAACAGCGTTATATCGAAACCTTGGCTAAACCTAATCGGCGCGTGATTAACGACCCTTATGCAAAACGGTTTGTTTTAGGCGCAAGTCTGATCAAACTCATGGGGCATAAGCTTAGCGTTTGGATAACTCAAAAGTTTGCCCCTGGTTTTCATGAGCACCTAATCTCTCGCACCCGCTTCATTGATGATCTTGTCGAAAAGAATGCAGCGAGTGGTTCAGAGCAATACATCATATTAGGGGCTGGGTACGACTTGAGAGCTCATCGCCTTGAACTGCCTTCTTCGTTGAAGGTTTTTGAAGTGGACCAGCCCGAAGTTCAAGTTAGAAAGCGCTCTAAGCTGCCTAAAGATTTGCCTAACGCGAGCAATGTTACTTATGTCGGCGTCGATTTTAATCGCCAGTCACTCACCGAACAGCTCTTGGCGGCGGGGTTCGATCAATCGAAGCGCACGATCATTACCCTAGAAGGTGTTTCGCAATACATAAGCAAAGAAGCGACAGCCTCGACCATTAAAGAGCTATCTGAGCTTACGAAACATTCTGGTTCTACTTTCTTTATATCGTATGTCGATGAATCGCTAAAAAATGATCCTGAAGTTTGTTTTGGTAAAGGATATCCCAAGGCGGCGCAGCGAGCGGAAACCATTAAAAACTTATCCGCAAAGGTAGGTGAACCTTGGGTATCGTTCTTCAACGCTGAAGAGATCGAAACATTGTTGTCTGAAAATGGTTTTGCATTAACACAAAACAAGACATTGGCTGATCTGAATGATGAGTACTTTACCCCTGTCGGTAGAAGAATTCCTGAGCATCACATCTTCAAGCTAGAACACTTTGTCGTGGCAGAATCCAATACAACAGCGACCTAAATTGGAGAGTCGATTGAAGCCTGACAACGGTTGGTTACTTTCTTTGTGCTACACGTTGAGCCTATGGCTTTACGTTTTAGTGGGTTGATATGTTTGGTTTTGCTTCAAAGAATAAGGGCGTTGAGATAATCTTTCTGCTCATCGAATCTTAAGGTAAAAATATGATTGACCACGTGACCGTCTCCGTAAGTGACTTAGAAAAAAGCCGCACATTCTATGAAGAGGCGTTTCGCCCACTGGGGTATAAAGTCGCCTTTGGAGAAAAGGGAAAGTTCTGGGCTTTTGATTTAGGAAAAGGCTTTTTATTTGAGATATGCAGTTCGAACGTAGAGGGGCCTTTAACGAGTTTCCACATTGCCTTTCGGGTCGCCAACCAACAACAAGTCCATGAGTTTTATGATGCTGCGCTGTTGGCCGGAGCTAAAGACAATGGTGCTCCAGGGCCCCGTCCACATTACACCGAAAATTATTACGCATGTTTTATTCATGACCCAGACGGACATAATATTGAAGCTGTTTTTGATAAGTGGGCATCCTGAACAGTTTTTCCATATTTCTAAGTGCACGTGCAAAGGATAAATCATGACGTTACGAGTAGTTCCGGAGCTTTATTGTTTCGATATTAATGTGAGCAAATCCTTTTTTGTCGATGTGTTAGGGTTTGAAGTGAAATACGAGCGGCCAGATGAGGAGTTTGCTTATCTAACGCTTGATGGTGTTGATGTGATGCTTGAAGGGATTGCGGGCAAAAGTCGAAAATGGCTTTCAGGTGATCTGGAGTTACCTTTAGGGCGTGGCGTTAACTTTCAATGGGATGTTATCGACATCGAATCTCTATATCAGAGACTTAACGAAAGCTCCGCTGATTCTATTTACTTAGCGTTAGAGTCAAAGTCTTATCAATGTGGGGGTTCGATTGCGACTCAGAAGCAGTTCATAGTTCAAACTCCAGACGGTTATCTGTTTAGGTTCTGCCAAGATATTCATTAAGTCATGACCTTTTGGTTGGATACCAAATGCTGATCTTTGCGCGAAATTATTGGATGGACTAAACGTATTAACTGAGTACTAAGGTTGCATTGCTCACGCCCCAGTAATGCGTTATACAAATAGTGCAATTAAGAATGAATGAGGATATGTAGTGAGCAATTTACCAGACGAAAGCCAAAAACGATTCATAGCGATTTTAAGCAAAAAGATGGATTTGGGAAGAACATTGAACGTGCTAGGGCACTTGAGCGTTGGCCTCTCTAATCGATTAGAAAGTGAAGAGGCTTGCTACGTTGATTATCAAGATTTGGATGGCAATGTTCACCCTAATTTATCTCACTATCCTTTCATCGTGCTGAAAGCAGACAACTCAAATAAGCTTAGAAAAGTGCGCGAAGAAGCGTTCAGTCGTGGTATTAAATTTACTGATTTTACGAGCTCAATGATCGAAGGTGGTTCTGCTGAGCAGCAGCAACGAACCAAAGAAATCAAAGAAGAAGACCTTGAGTATCTTGGTGTATGCCTGTTTGGTGACACGGAGATTCTACGTGAGTTTACAAAGAAGTTTAGCTTGTATAAGTAACTCACTTTAGTGGTTTAGCTATCTGCTAGTAAGTGCATCGAACATGTTACATAAGCCGTTAATCCAGAGATAGGAAGTCAATGGAATACCAATTAGATATCGAGCCCTCTGATGACGACATTAATGAAGTTAGAGGCGGGTTAATCAAACACAACACACCGTTTCTGGAAGGGATCCCCAAGTCTCAAGTTGCGTACTACGCGATTGTGGAAGGTAACAAAGTCGGTGGCATTATTGCTGACCTTTGGGGAAACTGGTTACTGATTAAGTTTCTCTGGGTCGACGATTCGATGAGAGGAAAGCAAGTCGGCAGTGAGCTACTTGAGCGTATTGAAGAGTATGCACAGTCTCAAGGTTGTACGTCATCATTGGTGGATACATTAAGTTTCCAAGCGAAGCCTTTCTATGAGAAACGAGGGTATGAATGCCAAATGGTGTTAGATAATTACCCTGTAGATTCCTCGCTATCGTTTCTCACCAAGTCGCTCGTCAAAAAGTAGCGTATTAAGCGCCCGTTTATACAAGGAGAGTTTAGTGGTCAACATTCGGGAAATGGCAATTTTAGACTACGACTCAGTGATCGCGTTGTGGTGCCAGACAGAAGGCATGAGTATTCGCGATGCCGATTCGAAAGAAAGTATTGGGACCTATTTAGATCGTAACCCCGGTCTGAGTTTTGTGGCTGAAAATAACAACGAGATCATTGGCGCTGTGTTGGTCGGAACGGATGGACGTCGTGGGTATTTACAGCACTTAGCTGTCTCGGCCAACTTTAGAGGGCAAAAGTTAGGTTGTAAGCTTGTCGCAGAGGCGGTCAACGCACTTGCAGGGTTAGGCATCCCGAAGACCCACTTGTTTGTCTATAACGACAACATCAACGCTCAACAGTTTTACGAAAAGTTGGGCTGGTTTCCTCGAGATGAAGTTCGAATGTACTCGTTTAATAGCTCGGATAATAGTAACGTTTAGCCTTAAAAGTTCGTGCGGGCTGAGATTGAATTTGTAACAGATTCGCGGGCATCCGCCCAATATCAAAACAATCCTGGAGTATTTAGAAATGTTGTTTTCTAGTCTGTCTAAACCATTGGTTCATGGCTCCGAGTTATGTTCTGAACTGCTCAATTTCTTAACCGAGCATAAGAGTAATTTCGAAGAAAAGTTAATTCCTGATTTGTCATACATCGATGATATGGCACACGTGGTGAACGGCATTAACATCAAAGACGTTCTACACATCAATGCGAATCAATACCGACTTCAATATTCGTTTGATTGGGAGTTGTTTCTAGGTTGTTCAGATAGGAACGAAACCGGTGTAGAGAATGGAAGTGTTCTATTCACGCTTGAGGACAATAACGTTCTTAATATCAAGTTCCCAAATTACGGTTCTCGAGATACTAGCGATGAGCTTTAGTCGGTTTCGACTAACTTGTTTTATTCTGAATAATCGGTAACAGCGAAGAAGAGGTAAATTTGAGTCCAATCGCTATCCTTGTCCATGTCCCAAATATTGAAGAAGGGCTGAACTGGTACCAGAAAGCATTTCCACATGCCGTTGCCATTTATCATCAAGATTCTGATTTTACAGTTTTGGATCTTAATGGATTCTCTATTGAAGTTGTGCAAGCTGACAATAAAGTTAATGCAGGTAAAAAAGGAACAGTACTGTATTGGTCAGTCGACAGCGTTGAAGAATCTCTTGTTTATTTTCAGTCAATTGGGGCAACGTTATATCGTGGTCCAATGGCCATAGAAGGTGGGCTAATCATGTGCCAGGTGGAGGATCCGTTTGGTAACCTAATTGGCTTACGAGGTTAGAACCTCTCCCGCCTCTCAATAAGGGACTATGTGGTTTGTATAAAAAGGAACAACAATGATAACTATCGAAAGGCTTGAAGAATCCCATGTGGCGTCAGTTCAGGCCATCCAACTCGCCGATGAACAGGTTAAGTTCGCTGGCACAGCCGCGGAGTTTTTATTAGACGGCAGTGACACCACACACTTGCACGTGATTAAGTCTGATAACGAAGTTGTTGGTTTCTTTAAGCTGGATATCGCTTACGCAGAACACTACGAATTCTGCCCTGAAGGAAGCATTGGGCTAAGAGCTTTTGTGCTTGATAAAAACCAGCAAGGTAAAGGTTTAGGAACTGGCACGGTCAAAGCTTTGTTCCCATATTTAAAAGCGAATTACTCAGCGTATCAGTCGATTTACTTAACTGTGAATTGCAAAAATCCGGCAGCATTCAACTGTTATAAGAAAGGCGGCTTCGAAGATACCAGTGAGCAGTATTTAGGTGGCGCAGCAGGCCCGCAATTTATCATGCGTGGTCAAATTGCTTAGTAATATGAAACCGACTAATTGTTGATGAGAAACACCTGCACAACTGTATGCAGATTGAGAGTCTTAAATAGCACGAGAAGGAAATTTGATGAAGGTTCAATATCTTGAAGTGGTTACCCCAGAAGTCGATGTTGTTTGTGCAACATACGCTCAGCTCTACAACGTGAAGTTCAGTGGTGCAGATGTGAACCTTGGTGGGGCGCGCACTGCAAAGCTATCTAATGGTGGGGTAATAGGCATTCGAGCACCGCTTCGTGAAACTGAAGAACCAACTGTTCGTCATTACACGCTGGTTGATGATATCCAGTCTGCAGTAACTGCAGCCGAGAAACTAGGCGCCGAAGTTGCGGTGCCGCCAATGGAGTTACCACGTCACGGCATGTGTGCCATTGTTATTCAAGGTGGCGTCGAGCTCGGATTCTGGGAGTTATAGGTGATGCGTAGCTTTCAGAATACGTAAAATAACGATAGTAATTTTACGTTTGAACGAAAAACGATCTAGGGAGGGATCATGTCAATTACATCAGGAATAGCTCTATTTGTTGCGATGTTACTATCTGCAGCCATACCGGGCCCCAGCGTTCTCGCAGTTCTGTCGAGGTCTCTAAGCTATGGTTGGAAACAAGGCTTGTTAGTGGTGCTTGGCGTACTAATCGCGGATTACATTTTTATATTCTTAGCTTTATCTGGTTTAACGGCTTTAGCTAGCGCAATGGGTGAATTTGCTACGGTAATTAAATATGTAGGCGTTGCCTATTTGTTTTGGTTGGCTTACACAACATGGACGTCAGATGTTAGTGAATCATCGAGTACATCTTCGGAGCAAGGAACGAAAGCTTCAAGCGTGATTATCGGCTTATTGATGACAGTTTCAAACCCAAAGGCGATTTTGTTTTACATGGGTTTCTTTCCCGCATTCATAGACCTAAAAACATTTACCACAACAGATGTGATGATGATTTTGGTGATTTCAACTATAGCTGTAGGTGGAGTATTGAGTCTCTATGCATGCACTGCCTCTAAAACTCGTTTTGTATTTCAAGGGCGCTCAGCAAAGACGCTATTGAACAGATTATCAGGTGGCTTTTTGGCGACTTGCGGTGCTTTGTTAGCAACTAAAACATGAATGCTCTTTGGACTGATTTAGCCATAACACCAAACTAAGCGTAACACCTAGTGTCTTTCCCAGCTTCATGGCATCATTCCACGCAGCTAAAACCCCAACAAGGTATGTTATGAAACAGAATATTGTCCACATTGCACTCGTGGTAAAAGACTACGATGAAGCGCTTGATTTTTATGTAAACAAGCTTAAGTTTGATCTCATCGAAGACACGTATCTACCAGAAGAAGATAAGCGCTGGGTTGTTGTTGCTCCACCAAATTCAACAGGTGTGAGCCTATTACTTGCTAGAGCTTCCAAGCCAGAGCAACTTGATTTCATCGGCAACCAAGCTGGTGGACGCGTATTCCTATTCTTAAACACCGATGACTTCTGGCGTGATTACGAACGCATGACGTCTTTGGGCATTAACTTTGTCCGAGAGCCTAAAGAGCAAGGCTACGGCACCGTTGCTGTGTTTGAAGATCTTTACGGTAACTTGTGGGATCTGCTTCAGTTAAATCCTGAACACCCTATGGCTAACAGGTAGAAAAGCTTAGCCCACAACCTTAATTCTAGTCATACGGATTGGCAGGAGCGACATGGAAGTCACAAGGTATCAACCCAAGTATTTAACCGCTTTACAGGCGCTCTATCTAGAATCAAGACAGGACACCTTTCATTGGGCTGATACCGACGCTTTTAAGTTATCCGATTTCGAATTAGATTCAGAAGGTGAAGAAATATGGGTCGCCGTTTCGGGCAATAAGGTTTTAGGTTTTGCCTCTATTTGGAAACCTGAAAGCTTCATCCATCACCTCTATGCTTGCCCGCGAACGCTACGTTCTGGAGTCGGCTCTGCTTTACTCAATACCTGTAAACAACATTACTCTGATCTGTCATTGAAGTGTTTGACTGCTAATGAAAATGCGATTGGCTTTTATCAGTCGCAAGGCTTTGTTATCTCATCCACAAAAGGAGAGGGATTAGAGCGTTATCACTTAATGACTTACCAAGTTTAGTAATAATAAGCTTAACAATCACAAGCCCTGCAATTACAACAAGGGTAATCAAGTCGGGAGCTAAACAGAGAATATGGAAATAAAACAGCTTTCAGCGACGGAGGTACTTCCGGTTAGGCATCAAGTGCTTTGGCCTGATAAACCGATGTCGTTTTGTATGGTGCCAGATGACGAACACGCAACGCATTACGGTGCGTTTATTGGTGAGCAGTTGGTTTGTGTCGCGTCTATCTATATCCAAGGCCATGAAGCGAGGCTGAGAAAGTTTGCCACGCTGCCTGATTTCCAAGGGCAGGGAATAGGTTCAAACGTGATTGAGCATGTAATCTCTAGCCTCAAAGATTTAAACATCCAATATTTTTGGTGCGATGCGCGTACAACGGCTTTAGGTTTTTATCAAAAGTTTGGTATGGCTATAGGAGGCTCTGAATTTGAAAAATCGGGCGTTGCGTATTACAAAATGTCGGTTCATTGGGAGTAACGCTTCTCTGTCGCTAAGTTAACCCTCCGCACCGCTAAATCATCAACTTAAGTTAAGGAAGGTCATCGTGGAAGAAATCAAAGGCATTCTCCAATTCATGGTCGAAATTGAACAATTAAAGGATGTTCATCGACAAACAAAACCGGTTGGATTGGACCGATATGAAAACTCGGCAGAGCACAGTTGGCACGTCTGTTTGAGCGCTCTTATGTTAAAAGACTATGCCAATGAAGAAATCGATATTACCCGAGTAATGAAGATGTTGCTGATTCATGACCTTGGGGAAATCGATGCAGGAGACACTATCATTTATGCCAGTGAAACCGAAGAAAACAAGATCAAAGAGAGAAACTGTGTCGAGCGCTTGCTGAAATCATTGCCGAGCCATTTAAGAACCGAGTATGTGGAGTTATGGCTTGAGTTCGAAGCGGGTGAGTCACCAGAAGCTCGATTTGGTAAGGCGATCGATAGAGTGCCGCCTTTGCTTCATAACATCCATGGTGGTGGTCACAGCTGGAAGAAGCACAACATATCCAAAGACAAAGTCCTGACCTTCAATGGCGAGCGTATTTCTAAAGGCAGTCGTGCTCTCTGGAAAGAACTAGAAGTGCAACTTGAAGGTGCTGCGGACAAAGGGCTATTAAAGTAAAAGTTAATTTCATATCTTAGCGTAACAATAGCTTTAGCTGTTCAATGAGGTAAGTCTCGATGGTAACTGATTCAAGATACATGGCACTTACCTTGTGTCTCATTTCCTTCTAATAAAACTCTAGTGGACAACAATAAGTTAGAGAACCGAGTGATAAGTTGTTAGTATGTATCAACTTTATAAATGTTAGTTGGCTTATGTAAATGCTTGATAATGCGTATATTAGACACCCTTATCACTGTGAGCAGTGCAACGCACTTACCCCGCACCTTGCTGTTAACGCTTCCGATACTGAATCTAAAGCGGACGCTGAATCTGAAAAGAAACAATGGAAGTTAGGCGTGTTGATGGAGTACCTGATGACATTATTGTTTAGAGGTGACCATAATGTTCCCGGTTTTTATGTCGACAGTGATTACGAATACCAGTGTGAGAAATGTGGGACTAAATCGTGGCATTAATTGGGTATGAAAATTTGATTCAACCTTAATTTTTGAGCGCTAATCCCGAAATCAACTCGCTTTAAGAATTAGTGAGTTTCAATCAGGCGTATTATTCCAACTTTGTTATGGAGGACAAACGAGTGATATACCCAAAAGCTTTAAATATCGGTGACAAAATCGGATTTTTCTCACCGTCATCGCCCGCAACTGTCTTTGCACCTAATCGATTTGCTCGTGCTAAACGTTATTTGGAAAAGCAGGGCTTCATTCTGGTTGAAGGTTCGTTAACTGGAGAATCAGAAGAGTATCGTTCTGGTTCCATTCAAGCGCGAACCGAAGAACTCAATCAGCTCATTCGAGATCCTGACGTGCGCTGCATTATGTCGACCATTGGTGGTAACAACAGCAACTCACTGTTGCCATACATCGATTATGACGCCCTTAGAAACGACCCTAAGATCATCGTCGGCTATTCAGATGCCACAGCATTACTGTTAGGCATCTACGCCAAAACTGGATTGGTGACTTTTTATGGCCCTGCACTTGTTGCGTCATTTGGTGAGTTCCCTCTGTTAGTCGACGAAACCTTCCAATCGTTTACTGACATCTTATGTTCGGATTCAAACCAACATCAGTACACGATGCCTGAGAGTTGGACGGACATTAAACACGATTGGGAAACTCAAGATTCGGCAAAGCCAGTTTACAATAACGAATGGCATTTCATGGGAAGAGGTCAAGTCAGTGGTCGCGTGATTGGTGGTAATCTGAGTACGATGGCCGGGATTTGGGGCAGCGAATACATGCCAGAAATTCAGTCTGGCGATATTCTGCTTATTGAAGATTCACTAAAAGGCATTGAAGCGGTCGAGCGTTCATTCGCGCACTTATTGGCTTGCGGAGTATTCGATAAAGTAGGCGCTATTATACTCGGCAAACATGAGCTGTTTGATGACAAAGGGACAGGGCGAACACCACTCGATGTACTTCTTGAAGTGCTGAACGGTAAAAATGTCCCGATACTATATGGTTTCGACAGTTGCCACACCCATCCTATGCTAGTCACGCCACTAGGTGTGCAAGGAACTATTGATTTTGATGACCAAACATTCAAGCTTCGAAGCCAATGGTTAGCGTCGAGTTAGCCTAAACTGATGATAATAAGACGCATTAGAAAAGTGATCCTCTCTGCAAACTGAGTATGGAATCGCGTCTATACTGACATTGGTTACGTCGCTGATTTTAGAAGTGGCGCTATGAATGTAAGTTTGATTAGGTTAAATCTCTGAGGTGACGATGAAAAAATTACTACCACTATGCGCCATTTTACTCTCGGCATCATTTTCAGCTGCGGCTTCTGATGGTTTGATTAAATACCAAAGTAATTACTCAGTGAAAGAGACCGCTGACCGCTTTGAAGAAATCGCCAAGAGCAAAGGTTTGACCTTGTTTGCGCGAATCGACCATCAGAAAAATGCGAGTAAGGTCGATCTTGAATTGAGACCAACGGAAGTCATCATCTTTGGTAACCCAAAAGTAGGGACACCATTAATGCAATGCACTCAAGATGTCGCGATAGATTTACCGCAGAAGGTATTAGTCACTGAGGATTCTAATAAAGAAGTATGGCTATCTTACAACGATCCTAATTACTTGGTAGAGCGTCACGCAATCAATGGCTGTGACGAAGTGGTTAAGAAGATATCGGGTGTACTAAGCAAGCTATCAGAAGCGACAGTGGCGAAAAAGAAAGCGAAATAACCAAGACCAATTAGCACTCATTAAGACTATTAATGGGTGCGACTTGACGAGGATATAGCTTCCCAATCAACGTTTGGCTGCATTGACAACTAAGCAACAATATATAAAAGTAGTTTTATGAAACTGAATTTAGCGCCATCTAACCAACGAATTATCATCATTCCATAAGAATGGTGGGATTGTTGATGCGCTTTGTTTATCGAACCCACCCGTAAGGTGGGTTTTTTGTCGCTGTCTTATGGGTTTTATCTGAATAGAGGAAGTCATATGAAAAAGATCGCGGTTTTTGGTAAGCCTGGGAGTGGAAAGTCCACAGTCAGCAAGGCGTTAGCACTAGCTACAGGGATAGAGCTTCACCAGTTGGACTCTATTGTTTATAAGGCCAACGGAGAGTTTGTTGAACGTGAAGTATTTGAGGAGGCTCATGAGAGCATACTTAAGTCAGAAAGCTGGATCATCGATGGCTTTGGCCCTCTAGGCTCGTTCAACACACGTTTAGATGCAGCTGATACCTTGGTTTATATCGACCTTCCTTATTCAATTAGCTACTGGTTTGTAACCAAGAGAATGCTCAAAGGTCTATTCGTTAAACCTGAAGGCTGGCCTGATGGAAGTTCAGTTATAAAAGGGACGATACAAAGTTATAAGACACTAAAACTGTGTCCTAAATTTTGGAATGACGACTTTAGAGCGCAGTTAGAGTTGCGGGCTAAAGAGAAAGAGGTTTACATCATCAGAAGCGTGACTGAATTGAATAACTTTGTTCACCAACACTTCACTTAACAGTCGAGAGTTTACTTTTCTTTAAAACGCTCTTACTTACTCATAACTTCATGAAAATATTTAGATTTAACTCTACGTGTGGCATATTTGTCATATGTTTAGTTTGTGCTTTGAGTTGAGGAGATAGATATTATGTATGGAAGTGAGAAGACGAGAGCGTTCTGCAGTAACTGTAAGGAACTGACACTGCACAAGTACACTATGTTCAGTAACCAAGCCGAAAAAGCGCCACAACATGAAAAGAAGCCTGGGTTGCTTGGAATGATTTTATCGTCGCCACCTTCGAGTGGCGGAAACGGTGACTATAAATGTACAAAGTGTGGAACCAATTTACATACGCCAGACAACCTTGATTAGCCTTTAATCTACTTAATACTTCAACATTCTTCTGTTTCCATTATCCGTTTTTGTTTGATAATAATTCAAATTGTACCGTGTTTTTCATTGAATGAACTTCCAGTAGCCTATGCGAATAGTTAATTATTGGGTATTCAAATGACACAGTATCAGTTCCAACAAGGGCCTATTCGTCCACCTTCAGAAGCGGATAGCTTATTGATTCGTACCACCCAAGGTTGTCCTTGGAACAAATGTAAATTCTGTACACTGTTTGAGGGGATGGAGTTTGCAATTCGTCCCGTTGAAGAGATTAAGAAAGACATTTGGGCTGCGAAAGCGTTCTATAAGAACCGTAAGTTTGAGACCTGTTTTCTGCAAGACGGTGATTCATTCACTATGGATACCGAAGACTTGCTGGATGTGTTGAATACACTCAAACAAGCCTTCCCAGAGTTAAAGCAGATCAGCTCTTATGGACGAGCGCAAAGCATGACTAAGAAGTCGCCTGAAGAGATGAAAGCCATCTGTGATGCAGGACTCAACATGCTTTATTGCGGTATGGAGTCGGGGTCTATTGATGTTTTGAAGCTGATGAAAAAAGGCATTACACCGAAGTCTATTTTGAAATCGACCGAATATGCGAAGCAAGCGGGTATGAAGATGATGACCTTCATTATCCTAGGCTTGGGTGGTAAAGAATATTCGGCGCAGCATGTTGAAGAAACGGCGGCCTTACTTAACCAAATCAACCCAGATGAAATACGCATTCTGTCGCTTGCTGTGAAGTCTGGAACCGAATTGGATGAACTGGTGCAGAATGGAGAGTTCACGCCGCTTAGCGAACGTGAAATGCTTGAAGAACAATATCAACTGATCAGTAAACTAAACAGCGTGACGGGCAACTATGGTAACTATCACGGTATTAATTTGTTGATGGAACTGAACGGACAGTTGCCACAGGATAAAGCGAAGTTCTTAGCGACAATAGACCGTTTCAATATGATGAGTGAGAATGACCAGAATAACTTTATCTTGGGACGTCGCATTCATTACTACGCGGCATTGAAAGACATGGATAACCAACTTATGTACGATTCTGTACAAAGAGAGCTTAATCGTATTCAAAAGCAAAACGCCGATGAACTCGACAATGTGTTTTATCAACTCCGTCAACGCATGATCTAGCAGCAAGGACTAATAACATGATTAACCTCGTTAACTGGCAAATCAGAAATGAAAACCCTGAACATTGGTCTTTGGAAAACGGCGTGCTGACGTTGCAAGTGCAAGAGGGCAATATCTTTGGTGCGGGTTCAGCTGATGTTGATAATATCTTCGTTCATCCAGTATCTAGCTCGGATTACAGCACAGAAGTGACGGTTCAATTAGATCCAAACCGTGCATTTGAACAAGCCGGCTTAGGTATTTACTGGGATAACGACAACGACATTAAAGTGAGCAAAGAGATGTTCATGGGCGAGCGTTCATTGGTGTTCGTTGTAGAACAAAATGGTCAGCCACAGATCAAGGAACGTCTGTTGTTTAGTGAATCTAGTGTGTCGGTTAAGCTTCTCAAGCAAGGCGGAAAAGTCAGCGCTCATTTCCGTCCGTTAGAAAAACAACAGTGGCAGGAAGTGATCACGTTTGATTCGTTAGTAGGCAGTGAACAGGGTGTGATGCTTTATACGTTCAGTGGCAGTAAGGCGACGCCTAATTTCGCCAAGTTTAGTGGCTTTAGTTTGTCTTACGCTTAATAAGCTTCCTTAGAGTATAAAAAAACGGACCGATATTGCTACCGGTCCGTTTTTAAATTCTTCAAGTCAAAGCGCTTATGCACAGCACTTCTTGTATTTCTTACCGCTGCCGCAAGAACATGGGTCGTTACGGTTAGGGGCCTTTTCAAACGTCATCGTCTTTGGCTTGTTCAGTAGAGTATCAAGCTCGATGGTGTTCTCTTCTTTGTCTGCGTCGACTGTAACAGTAACGAAGATAGTATTTTCAGCGGCTAGTGCTTCAACTTCTGCTTTGCGCGCTTCAGTTTGAACCATTACAGCGATTGGAGATTCTTCAGTACCCGCTTTTACATCGCGGTTTACGTTGTAGCCAGCAAGAACGTGGTTCTGTCTTGTTTCGATACGGCCTTTGAAAAATAGTTTCGACATTGGGTACTCATTAAAAATGTTGAATGGCGCTATTTTTAACGGCGATAGCGCAATGGAGCGGGGATTATACGCATATATTGCAATTGATAAAGCAGTGATGTGAACAAAGGCTGTTTGGTTATTGTTTGCTAGTAACGGTTTGTTCTCTAGCTTTGCTCCTATTCGACAAATTTCGAAATTCAAGACAATAAGATTTCCCTCAATAGGCTTATGAATGATAAATTAAAATTATTAATTGAAACAAAGAGATAGTGTATGAAGTTAGATGCCATCCTGTGGGATTACGATGGAACCTTAGTTAATTCCGTTCCAAAGAATATCGCTATCACAAAAGACATTATCTCGTTAGTCGCGCCACACTTGTCAGGTGACAACTTACCTAAATATTTGCTCAGCGAAGCGCTTTATCATGAAGCCAACCACGGCGCTAAAAACTGGCAAGCCTTATATGTCGACTATTACGGCTTATCCCATGACGAAATGTTGATCGCTGGTGGAATGTGGGCAGAGCATCAAGAGAAAAACCAAACAGCCGTTGCCTTGTTTGAAGGAATGGAAACCATGGTTAATCAGTTTGCTCATCTTCCACATGGGATCTGCTCTCAAAACTCTCAATTGAATATTCGTGGTGTGCTCGACAGTTATGGCATTGGCGATTTGTTTAAATCGGTAGTGGGCTATGACGATGTCTCGAACGGCAACCAAAAACCCCATCCATTTGGTGGTGTGAAATGTGTCGAGAACATATTTGGCGTTGTTCATACCAACGAGCTTTGTTTGATGTACATCGGTGACCACGAAGCGGACACACAATTTGCTCGCAATATTGAAGCCGCGCTGGGTAACAACGCAAAAGTGATTGCCGTAGCCGCAGGTTATAGCCGATCGAAACCTGAAAATTGGCAAACCAAGCCCGATTACATTGCTAACAGCGTCGATGATCTTTTAACGATCATTAGCAAGTACGCATAACGAAGCAGACGTTTAAAAACCACCACACCTGAATGACTTTAAGGAAGAATAATGACACCAAAACAAGTGGTATTAGGATTTTGGGATGCAATGCGCAGTAACGATTTTGCAAAGGCGAGTGAATGGCTAGCCACAGATTTTGAAGGCTATTGGCCTCAGTCGTCTGAATTGACTGTAGGGCGCGACAACTTCACGGCAATCAACTTTGAATACCCAGCCAATGGTGTTTGGGAGTTCACGCTCAATTCGATAATCTGTGAAGGTGATACGGTAGTAACGGACGTTTCGGTTACAGACAGTGTATTGAAAGACCGAGTGATCACCTTTCACACGGTCGTTGATGGTTTAATTCAAAAGCAAACTGAGTTTTGGCCAGACCCATTTGAAGCGCCGGCGTGGCGATCGCAGTGGGTTCAGGTTGTATCAAATAATCATATTGCGTCGAAAAAGTAAGTATTAGGAGGTTTCATTGAACAAGGTAGTGATTGTAACCGGCGGAAGCCGAGGCATTGGCGCAGCGACATCTAAATTGTTGGCCAGCAAAGGCTATGCTGTATGCGTTAACTTCATACACAATGAGTCGCGAGCTGAAGAGCTTGTTAATGATATTCGTGAACAAGGCGGAACCGCCATAAGCGTGCGTGCGGATGTGTCTGTTGAATCGGACGTGAAATCCTTATTTGAGATTGCACGTAACAAACTGGGCCCAGTGACTCACTTGGTCAATAATGCCGGGATCTTGTTTACTCAGTCACCATTGGTTGATATTGAATTGGATCGCTTTGAAAAGGTGATGAAGTCCAACGTATCAAGCTGCTTTCTGTGCAGTAAAGCCTTTATCAAACAAGCTGATGGCGCGGGTTCGATCGTCAATGTATCGTCTGCCGCTTCTCGCACAGGCGCACCGTTTGAGTATGTGGATTATGCTGCATCGAAAGGTGCGATGGATTCACTGACCAAAGGCTTATCGCTTGAATTGGCTTCACGCAATATCCGAGTAAATGGCGTAAGGCCGGGTTGTATTTATACTGAGATGCACGCAGACGGCGGAGAGCCTGATCGCGTAGACAGACTCGCTTCGCAGTTACCGTTACAACGAGGTGGTACACCAGAAGAAGTCGCTAACTCTATCGCATGGTTATTGTCAGACGAAGCGTCGTATGTCACCGGCTCGTTTATTGATATTGCGGGCGGTCGATAGGGCGCGTTGCCCTTTACACTAAGATAAACCAGTTAAAACCATAAACACGCAACAAAAGTACCTAACTAAAAGAACGAAACTAAGAGTACAAAAATGAAAAACTATTTTGAGAGCCCGTTTGTTGGAAAGTCACTTAAAGAGCAAGTGACCAACCCAAACATCATCGTGGGCGAGCACAGCTATTACTCGGGTTACTACCATAACCACAGCTTTGATGACTGTGCGCGTTACCTATTACCGGATAGAACCGACATCGATAAGCTGATCATTGGCAGCTACTGCTCGATTGGTTCTGGCGCAGTCTTCATGATGGCGGGCAACCAAGGCCACCAAAACCAGTGGGTGAGTACCTTCCCGTTTTTCTATCAAGACGATGAGAAGTTTGAAGGTGCGATAGACGGCTTTGAACGCTCGGGTGATACCGTGATTGGTAACGATGTGTGGATTGGCACAGAAGCCATGATCATGAGTGGTGTTAAGGTCGGTGACGGCGCCATCATCGCAAGTCGAGCTGTTGTGACTAAAGACGTTGCACCATACTCGATTGTGGGTTCAAACCCTGCGCGTCACATCCGTTTTCGTTTCAATGAAACTGAAGTCGCTCAGTTGCTAGAAATGAAATGGTGGGAGTGGAGCGAAGAACAGATCAAAGGCGCAATGTCGTTGATGTGTTCTTCAGATATCGATGGGCTTTATCAATACTGGAAAGCGCTCAAGTAATTACTGTTCCCAGAGCGCTTAGTCTCATCGTTGCCGCGTTTAGTTTATCGCTTTGGTTTATCGGGTAAGCACAGCGTAATGAATTAGATGCCTGCACCGACTTGGAAGTAGAGGGCGGTATCTTCTTCACTGAACGCAATATCAATCCCTGAAATCAAACCATAGCGTCTTGCGATAAGGTAACGGAAACCGACGCCGTAAGCCGTGTGCGAGCTTTGATCAAACATGTCTTTATCGCTGTCGCCCGCATAACCAATCCCCGTAAACACCGCGGTTGACCAACGTGGTGTCCATTGTTTGCTTACTTGAACTTCTGCCGCGACCGTGTGCTCACCTTGATAGCGATTACGTGCGATACCTCTGAGTTCAATGTCTGGGTAATATTGAGGGGAAAGCACGCGTTCATTGGTCGACAATGATTTGTATTGTCCTCGCAATGCTAAATTCCACTCCTTGTTTAACTCCCAATAGTTCAGCCCTTCTAAATTAAACGTTTGGTAGGTGTAGTCACTGCCAATTGCATCACCAAACCAAAGGTATTCTGCGACATAGTTGTAGCCTTGCGTCGGATTCAAGAAGCTGTTCTTGCTGTCGTATTCGGCGATCAAACCTAAACCGGAAGAGGTCGGTGACGTGTTGCCGATGTTGTTTAAGATCTCTTGCGCTTTAGGGTGATTATTGAGTGAAAGAGTGGGCGCGAAGAATTGTTGAGAAAACCCAAGTAACCATTGGGTGTCGGGCACTCTAAATTGGAGTTTCTGTATCCCGCCCATGCCTTTGAGCCCTAGCTCAACACCTTCGTTTGGTTCAAGTGGAGCCAAGGCGTTCGGAGAGCTTTGTCGATAGAAGGTCATGTTGATATCGCCATAACCCAAGCCACCAAGGTAGCGTATTGAATCTTCCTTCCAGCTGCGCTTGTGACCAACAAACGCCATCCAAGTGCCATTCTCTGTCGCAAAGCCGCCAACCGCAGTGATTGCAGGAGTAAGAAGTTGCGCGCCGCCATCGATGGATTTTTCGGCGAGTTGTTTACGCGTGTTTTTTTGCTCTTCAGATTCGTGCATGAAGATGCCGGTGAAGCCGCCACCGTATCCTACCGCAGGCTCCGTAATAAGAATTGGGACAGGAAGAAAACCGTAGGCATTTTCTGCGAGGTATTCTCCCATATCGAGTTGGCCATCAATTTCATCGATAAAGCTGACGGCGTGTGTCGTCGTAGAAATCAGTATCAGGCTACTTAGTGCTAGGGGTTTAAAGGTCATAACATTCCGTATTATTCACTATCCATTAAATTGAGTGTAATCAATCAAATAGATAGCGCAATAGAACGGGGAGTATTAACCGAGATATCTGTTCAAAAGGCGATTGGAACAGCGTTTACTATTGGATCAGTTCTACGTACGTCAGAATATCCAGAGCATCTTGCTTAGTGATCACACCTTGCCACGCTGGCATACCTTGTTCTACATCGCCCTCTAAAATGTCATCTGCTAAAGAACTTGGACTGGCAAAAAAGCCGCTCAGTTTATTCGCGATGTTAGCGGGCTTGTGTGGTAATGAAGCTGCAGTAGGCCCGTCTCCGTGACCTTTGTCGCCATGACACACCTGACAAAGCTGTCGATACTTGGTTTTGCCATTGGCGAAGTGACTCGCATCGACTTCTGAGGCTGCACTCGCATTAAACGCCATCATTGAAGCGACTAAACCTAAGAAAGCTAACACGTGTAAATGGTTGATGTTTTTCATTGTTTTGTTCTCGATTATTATTTAACAATGAAAGAATAATCAGGTGTGAGTAAAAGAAACGTGAATGAGAAAGCTTGATTAATCCGAATTCGAACGTAGGTTTAGTTACGGACGACCGTCAATGTGATTTAGGTAAATGATTGATTATATGCATATTGCATAGTATGGCGTGTCGCATTAGCGTGGTGGATGAATTGGAGGGGTATTATGATTAGTTGCAACGATTACGATTATATTGAGATTGTGTGTATGCACCGATACCCAATCAAGTTAACGCTGAAGTCTGGCGAACAGATTGAATGTGTCGGGTTAGATACCCAGCGCAATGACAGCCGTGAAGAGTGCATTAAAGTCAGTATTCAAGGCGAACAACAACTTGTCGTATTAACTCAAATAGCGAGACTAGATGTCTGTGTCGACAACCCTCACTTTCAGCATGTTTCATTTAAAGCGTCATAGGTTGTCAAATGAATAACACGATAGAGCAACGCTATTGCACGGCGTGCCGAGAAGAGACACAACATGTCGTTATATTGGTTCGCAAGAAGAGTGCGTTTGCAGACAAACCTAACCAAAAGCGAAGTGAGTTTTGGGCAGGCGTGATAAAAGGTTGGTTCCTTGGCCCGTTTATCGCGTCAATGGATGAGTTTTCTCGTCACCTTGTCTGTGAAAAGTGTGGCCATAAAGAGATACAAGATTAGTCGCGTTATTTTACAAAACATTGGATTCAATACAGTTAGATCGTCAATTGGCTTAGGAATAAAACGAATGAAAGTAGAAACGATTGAAGCCGTCAAGGCGTATGGTTTTTCAGTAAGAACCACCAATACGGATGAGATGGACCCAGCAACAGCCAAGATAGGCCAATTGTGGCAGGGCTTTTTTGACCAAGCATTTCCAAAATTAACCCCGGATTCAAAAGTGTATGGTGTCTACACCAACTACGAGTCTGACTTTACGGGTGAGTTTGATGTTATTGCGTGTACTAATGCACTTACGGATCAGGATTTAGATGCGCTTGTAGAAACCGAAATACAAGCAGGTAAATACTTAACGTTTTCTGCTGAAGGTGAATTACCACAAGCTGTGATCGACTTATGGGGTGAAGTATGGGCGTATTTCAACGCTGCAGACTGTCCACATGTGAGAACTTACACGACAGATTTTGAACTCTACAAAGGTGAAACTGAAGTCGAGATTTCGATTGCGATTCAGTGACCAGTTTGAAATGAACAAAAGGCTTAGCTTAGACTGTGGTCGCTAGTTAAGAGACAGTAGTTAGCGGTAAATAGACAGCTAAGCCTTTGAATATATGATTATTACAAAGAAGATACAGTGTCACGTAATTATTTTATTACCCACGCTTTATCTATTCCAGAATTCCCCTAGATCACCCCAGATACCCTTAAGCCCCCCAAATTCTCTTAAGTCATCCAAAAAGACAATCTTGCTTGGTTTCATTCCACAGAGGGTATTGCTTCATTACTTGGGTGTAGAGCTTACTTTCAAGGTGCGCTCTTAACCAACGTCCAACGTTTTGGTATTCCGATTTCACAAACCACTTCTTTTCGACTTGTACAAACTGGCTGACAAAAGGCATTACCGCAAAATCGGCCAAGCTTGGGGTTTCTCCAAAAAAGTAGGGCCGATCGGTAAGTCGTGCTTCTAACTGACTAATGAAGGTTTCGCAGGCTTGTCGGCGTTGTTCAACATCGATGTTTCGGTAACGAACCGATGCGCGATACTTTTCTAAGTGACCAATAAATTCTTCGTCGTTGGTTTTAATGAGCTGCTGAACTTGTTCGCTAAGCGTTGGATTGCTTGAACGTAGAAGATCTTGAGGATCATTTTGTTGAAGTGCCCAGTTCATCACATCCAAGCTCTGTTCAATGACTTGTCCATTGGGTAACACCAATACAGGGACTGTTCCTTTTGGCGAACTGGCCAATAGTTCGCTAGGCTTGTCTTTGGTAACGATTTCTCGAAGTAACACTTTTTGTTGTGATAGTGCGATGCCCATTCGTCCGCGCATTGCATAAGGGCAACGGCGCAAAGAATAAAGGATAGGTAGATCGGATTCGTTCGGCATTATTGAGGTCATTTAGTTTGAAAAGTGTTGTACGGTGGTAAAGAGATCGTGATGTGGGTAGAATACGCGGCTTAAAAATTATAAGTAAGTGAGCGACTTCAAAAATGAGCAGAAAAATTGAGTTATTAGCCCCAGGTGGCGATGTAGAAGCGATAAAAGCCGCCATCGTAGCGGGTGCTAATGCAGTTTATTGTGGTTTAGACACATTCAACGCTCGTAACAGAGCCTCTAACCTATCGTTAGACGAATTGAATGGTGTGATTCGCCTTGCTCATGAATACGGCTGTGAAGTGTTCCTGACTCTTAACGTTGTGCTACTGGAGCATGAGACTAAGAGCATCACCAAACTGCTGAACCAGCTTGTGAACACCAAAGTGGATGGCATCATTGTTCAAGACTTGGGTTTATTCAACCTAGTTAAGAAGCATTTCCCATCATTAGACGTTCACGCGTCGACTCAGTTAACCACGCACAACGAAGGCCAGATTAAGTTCTTGTCTAAGATTGGCGCGACACGCGTTAACTTGTCTCGTGAATTGAACCTGCCTGAAATCAAGATGCTGACGGAAGTGGCACACGATCACGACGTATTAACCGAAGTGTTCGTACACGGCGCTCTGTGTATTGCATTCTCTGGTCAATGTTACTCAAGCTCAGTAAGTGTGGGTAACTCAGGTAACCGTGGTCGTTGTAGCCAAGCGTGTCGTGATGAATACGAAATCACCAACGCGGGCAACAAGTTCCCACTTAACCTGAAAGATAACTCAGCTTATTACGACCTACCTGAATTGGTTGATGCGAAAGTCGACTCACTGAAAGTAGAAGGCCGTATTAAAGGCGCACACTACGTTTACACTGTGGTAGACACATGGCGTAAACAGATTGATAGCTTTGTAGAAAGTGGTTTATTGATCGAAGACGATTCGAACCTACACAAAGTATTCAACCGTGATTTCACCAACTCTTTCCTAAAGGGCAACCTAACGAAAGACATGTTCATCGATAACCCGCGCGACAACAGCATGAACTACGCTGTTGAGAAAGCGACGGAGCAGAACAACGAAATCTCAGTGGTACAGATTCAAGAAGTGACCAACGAACTTCACCAAGCGAAAGACGTTCTTGGTAATGAAATGCGTGACAAGATCGAGTTCCTCGATATTCGCAAGACACCAGTAGCCCTGTCGTTCAGCGCAAAAGTGGGTCAACCATTTACGGTGACTGTGAATACGCCAAAAGAGAACTTTACCCTTCAATCTAAATCGCTATTGAAAGCGGTTGAAGAGAAAGCGATCACTCAAGAGCTACTTGAGAAGCGATTCAAAAACGTGAAGAGTGCGGTCCACACGTTAGAAAGCCACAACTTCAGTGAAGTGGATGCAGGCTTGCTGATTCCTCTAAAAGAAGTTTCGGACCTGAAAGACGAGATCGACTTCATTCTGAACGGCTCTGTGGAAGTGATTAAGCACGTTGAAGTGCCAGCACTGCCTCAGCACCCTAAAGTGAACGAGAAGCCGACTATGTCGATGCTTATCGCGGATGTGGAAGACTTACACCTGTGTGATGTGACTGACGCGGATGTTTACTTCAAACTTCCAGAAAGCTTCAAGAAGCGTTGTAACAAGTACATCGACATCTTGGCAGCAAACCCACGTTTGATTCCTTGGTTCCCAGCGGTATTGATCGGTAAAGATTACGACGAAGCGGTTCGTATTCTTGAAGAGATCAAGCCAGCTCGCATCGTGACCAACAACACGGGTATTGCTTACAAAGCTTACGAGATGGGTATTGAGTGGGTTGCAGGCCCGTTCATGAACACAACCAACTCTCACGCATTGGTTACTCTGAAAGAAGAGCTTAACTGTGCTGGCGCATTCATTTCGAACGAGATCAACAAAGGTCAGATTCGTCATATTCGTCGCCCAGAGAACTTCAAGCTGTTCTACAGCATTTACCACCCAATCTTGATGATGACCAGCCGTCAGTGTTTCTTCCAAAGAACGGTAGGTTGTAACAAGCCAAGCATCGAAGCGGGTTGTATGTTGAAGTGTGAGAAAGCGACCACGATTACCAACGTGAAAGGCATCTCTTTTGCGGTTGATAAACAGAAGGGTGGCTACCCAAGCATTTATAACCACGAGCAGTTCTTGAACCATGATGCAGTAACTGACTTCTCTGGTTTGTTCGACGAGTTCTTCATTGACCTAACCAACATCGGTGCGGGTTCGAAAGAAGTACAAGATAAAGTTGAGCTTATCAAGCACTTCGAAGCGCTACTCAACGGCGTCGAAGGTTCACAACAGAACCTAGAGCAGATGGTTGAAGTTCGCACTAATGCTCAATACGTGCAAGGTTTATAACGCTTAACCGCTCAAAGCACTCTAAACCAATAAACAAAAGGCCACTCAATCGAATGGCCTTTTTAATGTCTGAAACTTTCTGAGTCTTTATCAATCAGCGAATACGTTATTCCGTCACTGTTTCTTGTTTGAAGCATGGGCTCTTCAACGTGTTCATCTTTTCGATTTCATTGGTTAAGCGCAGCGAGAGCAGGGCTTTTTGGTTCGAAGCAAAATCAAACATCACGATGGTCGCAGTGCCAACGGTCGTTAGTTTCTGTTGAGCCTTACTGACAATCGCGTATTCCATGGTGAATCGGTCATCTTGAATGTCGGTAACACGTGAGCCGACCATCAAGGTATCTGGATACGTGACTGGGCGGAAATACTTACAGTAAGTGTCACCAAGAACAGGGCCAACTTTGGTAATCGCCATCTCTTCCATCAGCTCAACGTGCTTGAAAAAATCTAAGCGAGCGGTTTCGAAATAGCGAAAATATACAGCGTTGTTAACGTGATTGAGTGCGTCCATTTCTCCCCAAGCGACAGGGATTTCTGTTACTACCGGGTAGTCAGATAATAGTGCTTCCATGCGAACTCTCTTATTCTTATCTGTGTAATTAACGTTATCGACTTATCCTTCATCGGAATAAGTTGTTATTGGAATAAAAACCCTACCGCTAAATTAACAAAACTGCAACACGTGTGATTTAAGTTTTTGAAGCTTGAAACCACACTATGTCAGTGACTTAGTTGCACATCCACTCAATGATTACGCACTAAGGTGTTTGAATTGCAGCTCAACCAAGCGTTGGTACAATTCGCAGCTATTGATGAGAGACTGGTGGTCGCCGATGTCTACTAGCTGTCCTTTATCGAGCACCGCAATCTGGTCGGCGTGTTTAATTGTTGATAATCGATGGGCGATAATGATCGTCGTTCTGCCACGCATTAACTCTTCTAACGCTTGTTGTACGTGATGCTCACTTTCGCTGTCTAGTGCGCTGGTTGCTTCATCCAACAATAGAATATTTGGATCTTTCAAGATGGCACGAGCAATCGCAATACGTTGTCTCTGTCCACCAGAAAGCCTTACACCACGCTCACCAAGAAAGCTGTTGTAGCCATCAGGTAGGTTTTGAATAAACTCATGCGCGTGTGCTTTCTTCGCCGCTTCGATAACTTGTTCGTCTGTTGCCTGCGGGTTGCCGTAACGAATGTTATGGAACACATCGTTGCTGAACAGAGCAGGTTGCTGCGGCACCAATGCCATCTGCTTTCTCAGCTCGTTAGGATCAAACTGATTCAGTTCAACGCCGCCTAACGTCACTTTACCCACTTGTGGGTCGTAGAAACGTTGCAGCAGTTCGAACAGGGTAGTTTTACCTGCGCCAGACGGGCCAACCAGTGCCAATACTTTACCTTCATGGGCAGTGAGCGTGAGGTTGCTTGTTGCGGGCTGGTCCGGTCTTGATGGGTAACAGAAGGTCACATCATCAAATGCGACTTCTGGTGTAACGTTAGCAAGCGAAGTTGGATTCGCAACTGGCGCAACAATATGGCTTTCAACTTGTAGGATCTCGATTAAGCGCTCGGTCGCACCTGCCGCGCGTTGCAGTTCGCCCATGACTTCTGAAATCGTACCTAATGACGAGGCAACCATGATTGCGTAGAACACAAACGCGGCTAAATCACCCGCCGACATGGTGCCGTTGATGACATCACTACCACCAACCCATAGCATGCCTGCGATAGCACTGAATACAATCACGATAACGCCAGAGATAAGAATCGCACGCTGTTTTACACGCTGGCGACCAATCTCATACGCCTTTTCAACTTCTACCGCGAATGACGCTTTCTCTTGCTCTTCACGGCTGTAGCTTTGCACGGTTTTAATGTGCTCAATCGCTTCACCTGCATAAGAACCCACATCAGACATCGAATCTTGGCTTTGGCGAGATAGGGCTCTTACACGACGCCCGTACACAAGAATCGGAATCAGGATAAACGGCACCGAGGCCAATACAATCAACGTCAGCTTAATATTGGTCGCAAACAGCATGATGATCGCACCAATACACATCAACGCGCTGCGCATCGCCATAGAGAACGATGAACCAATGATGCTTTGAAGCAGAGTAGTATCCGTTGTAATGCGCGACATGATGTCGCCACTGCCATTGGTTTCGAAGTAACTCGGGTGCAGTGTGACGACATGATTGAAAACCGATAAGCGAATGTCCGCACTCACACGTTCCCCAACAGAAGAAACCAAATAGAAGCGGAAGAAAGTACCAATCGAGATCAACACGACTACGACCATGATGAACTGAATTGCGCTGCCCAAATCTGAGAGTGATTGTTGGCTAAAACCTTGGTCGATAAGAAGGCGAATACCGTGCCCGACTGAAAGGGTTAAGCTCGCTGTGAAGATCAACGCGATCAACGCGGCAATAACACGACCTTTATAAGGCTGAATGAATTTACTCAGCTCAAACAAAATACTGAGGCTTTTTTTCTCAGGTTTGGCATCGGGATTCTTTTGAGTCTGTCGCTGGTTTGAGTCGAGCGTAGAAGAGACATCGTTTTGCATATGACTGCCTTAATGTGTTGTCGCTTTAAAAAATAGATGGCTTGTTGCTTATGGCTTATGGCTTAT
>NZ_JBFRRH010000101.1:56332-61517 GCF_041472995.1 Vibrio sp. 10N.261.46.A3
TGGCTTATGGCTTATGGCTTGTTGCTTATGGCTAATTGCTTATGGTTTATGACTTATTGCCTGTACTGCGCGTTGTTCGCTGGGAAGTCATTGTTGTTGAGAATAGAACCCATTAAAGCATTTATTGCGCTGTGACGCTCCCTAGGAAACTCAATTTCCAATATTTCCTCCCCACGAAGTGAATAATTCGAAACGACCTTAAAGAAAAACTAAGCATTCTGAACCAGTAAGTTAGATAGGAAAGCGGGGCGTTTAACCCTAATTTTTATGCAAGTAAATTAGCGTTGATAGGAGAGTGCACACATAAACAAGCAACCATGCAATGATTTATAAATTGATAGCAAAACGTTTGCTATTTATCTCGATATTAGCTTTATCAATGACTTGAAACTTTTGGTTGTAAGACCAGTTATAGCGACTGTTTTTTGTGCAATATTTGTTACAAAAATTCAACAAAGTAGTTTTTTATACATTTTTCTTGCATAAAACCTCGGATTGAATAGAATAACCAACAAATGACAATTAATGCAGTATTGTGGCATGAGTATTCAAGTAAAGAGCATCAACAAATCATACGGTGATACCCAAGTTCTTCACGACATCAGTTTCGACTGTGAGAGTGGCGAAACCTTGGTATTGCTTGGCCCAAGCGGCGCGGGCAAGAGTTCATTACTGCGTGTATTGAACCTGCTTGAAATCGCGGACAACGGCGAATTAGATATTGCGAACGAGCAATTCGACTTTTCAAGCCAAATCCAAGAGAAGCAGGGGCTTAAACTTCGTCGTAAAGTCGGCATGGTGTTCCAGCAATACAACTTATGGCCACACATGACGGTGATGGAAAACTTGATTGAAGCACCAACCAAAGTTGCGGGTTTGGATAAGCAAGAAGCGATTAAGCAAGCTCAAGAAGTACTAAAGACACTTCAACTTGCCGACAAAGCAGACGCTTGGCCACTTCAACTGTCTGGCGGTCAACAACAGCGTGTTGCGATTGCACGTGCGTTGATGATGAAACCGGATGTGTTGTTGTTTGACGAACCAACAGCGGCGCTTGATCCTGAGATCACCAACCAAGTCGTGAGCATTATTAAAGAATTGAGCGGAACGGGCATTACCCAAGTGGTCGTGACGCATGAAGTCGATTTCGCGAAGAAGATTGCTAGCCACGTTCTGTACCTAGAGAAAGGGTACATCGTCGAACACGGCACCAGCGATTCATTCGTTAATCCGCAGACACCTGAGTTTGCTGAATATTTGACTCATTAAGTAAGTCTCTTATTAAAAGAAAGTTGACTCACTAGATTTAGCTAAACACAACATCAATTAAAACAATCAAATTATAAGAATGGCCACAGGCCGCTATTACACAGTATTCGGAGTAACAAAATGAAAAAGATTCTACTAGCTTCACTTATCGGCCTTGCTTCTTTCAACGCAGCAGCTCAAGAAGAAATCAAATTCGCAATGGAAGCAACTTACGCACCATTCGAATACATGGATGAGAACAACCAAATCCAAGGTTTTGACGTAGACCTAGCAAACGCACTTTGTGAAGAGATGAAAGCGACATGTACTTTCCACAACCAAGCATTCGATAGCTTGATCCCTGCACTTAAATTCAAACGGTACGATGCCGCTATCTCAGCAATGGACATCACTGAAGCACGTCTTCAACAAGTGAACTTCTCTAACGCTTACTACGATAACTCTGCAGCATTCATCTCTTTTGAAGGCAAAGTAGCAGACCAAGCAGCACTAGAAGGTAAGCGTGTTGGCGTTCAAAACGGTTCTACTCACCAGAGCTTCCTACTTGAGCAAATGACTGGCGTAACAGCGGTACCTTACTCAAGCTACCAAGATGCATTCATCGACATGAAGAACGGTCGTATCGATTCTGTATTCGGTGACACAGCCGTTGTAGCAGAATGGTTCAAGAAAGAAGACAACCTAACGTACGTTGGCGACCAAGTAACAAACCAAGAGTACTTCGGTAACGGCTTTGGTATCGCAGTAAACAAGAGCAACCAAGAACTTGTAGACCAGCTTAACGTTGCACTTGCAGCAGTAAAAGCGAACGGCGAATATGACAAGATCTTCAACAAGTACTTCGGTAAGTAATTTATGGAATTAACGGGTTACTCTTTAGGGCTCGTCGAAGCAAGCTGGATGACTGCTCAGCTTGCGTTCGTAAGCCTATTGGTTGGATTGGTTCTAGCAGTTTTGTTTGCAAGTGGCGAGATGTCTCGTCGTATTGCAATCAAATGGCCAACGACTGCATTTGTGACGATTGTTCGTGGTTTACCAGAAATTCTGGTCGTACTGTTTATCTACTTTGGTTCGACACAAGTTCTGTTCATGATCACTGGCGACTTCATAGAAGTGAGCCCGTTCTTATCTGGTGTTGTTGCACTGTCACTTATCTTTGCTTCTTACGCTTCGCAAACCTTGCGTGGTGCATTAAAAGCAGTAAGCAAAGGGCAGAGAGAAGCAGCAAGCGCGCTTGGCATTTCTCAGTCTCGTGCATTCTTTCGTATCGTGTTACCTCAGGCGGTAAGACACGCACTACCAGGTTTAACCAACCAATGGTTAGTGTTACTGAAAGACACTGCGCTAGTTTCGCTGATTGGCGTAACAGATTTGCTGAAACAAGCACAACTAACATCAGCGGCAACGCACGAAGCATTTACTTGGTACGCGACAGCAGCAGCAATCTACTTGGTCATCACTTTAATCACCCAAAGATTGGTAAAAGTGATCGATGGTAAGTTCTCTATTCAAGGTTTGGGTAACAAAGGGGCAATGGCATGAATCAACAATACCTCTCTCAAATGCTTGAAGGCTTAGTGACCAGTCTGCAACTCACAGGTGCTTCATTGCTTGTTGGTTGCATCTTGTCACTGCTGATGACGGTAACGCTAATCCTAAGAATACCGGCGATTCATTGGTTAACTCGTGGCATCATCACGCTGTTCACTGGCACACCATTGTTGGTTCAAATCTTCTTGGTGTATTACGGCCCGGGTCAGTTCGATTGGATTCGTGAAAGCTTCATGTGGACTTGGTTAAGCCAACCTTGGTTCTGTGCAATGTTAGCATTAGCTTTGAACACCGCCGCATACAGCACGCTACTGTTCAGAGGCGCATTCAACGCGATTCCAGCAGGGCAATGGGAAGCATGTCGCGCACTTGGCATGGACAAAGTAGCAACGCTTAAAGTGTTACTGCCATACGCTCTACGCCGCGCCGTTCCAGCTTACTCGAACGAAGTGATTCTAGTCTTCAAAGGCACGTCACTGGCAAGCACAATCACCATCATGGATTTAATGGGCTACGCACAGCGTATCAACGGCCAAACCTACGACACACTCACCGTGTTCGGCATTGCTGGCGCATTCTACTTAGCAGTAAACGGCATACTAACGCTGATCTTCCGCCAAGTAGAAAAGAAAGCCCTCGCATTCGAAGCCGCATAAGCTAGCCACTCACAAGCCTAATTAACGTATAAAGCCTGCCATTTATGTTCGCATAGATGGCAGGCTTTTTTGTGTTTGGGGTATGTGTAGAGGTGCTGTGATTACATACAGTTCGGGAGGGTTTTCTCTAAAATCATACTATATGAAAATGTTCTACATTTTGTCATTCAATGAGTTTATATATGTTTTAAGTCACTGAATCGCAGTGATTAATCATGGTAAATTACTGTGCATATGAAACTAGACAGAATGGTCTGTATTTGAATGCAGAATTTTTCAGTCTAGTAGCTGTTATGCATCAGAGTTATCGCGAATAAAATTAAAAATAATGGGTTAGTAATGACAAAAGAAAAAGTTCATAGTACTTGTATTAAGTGCAATCAAACCAATTGGCATGATGTGGAAGGTTTGCACTCAGAGGAAACACACCCAGATTTTGATTACCACTGTAAAATAGAACATATGGTTGTTAAATGTCGCGGTTGTGAAAATGTGTCCTTCTTAAAGCGAGACCATGACTATGAAATCTCATATTTTGATGAACAGTTTGGAGAGTGGATAACACCAATATCAGACGAAATATACCCAAAAGCTAATAAAGGGTCTCTCGGTGCAAAACGTTTTCCACTTGTTGTTAAAAAGATCTACGAAGAGTCATGCCAAGCTTATAGAGATAAAGCATACACGCTAACGGGTATTGGCTTTAGAGCAACTATCGAAGCAGTTTGTAATGATCAGGAAATTAAAGGTAAAGAACTAAGCACAAGAATCAACAACTTAGCTACAAAAGGTCTTATTTCAAAAAAAGATTCAACACGCCTTCATTCGATACGATTTCTAGGTAATGATGCAGCACATGATATTAAAGAACCAACAAATGATGCTTTAGAAGCTGCTTTGGTCATTATTGAGCACCTTTTAAATACCGTATATATTTTAGACCAAGAATCTAGGGGTAAATTAGAAGAAGTTATTGAAGACTTCGACCTGGTCATTAAGTTACTAGATGAAAAACTGGGTAGCTTAAGTAAAGGGGATGAGATGCCGTTAGCTGTTATATTAGGTAAAGACTTGAGAAGAATCAGTGGTTCATTTAAAAAGGTTCAAGATCAGTTGAATGCTCTAATTGGCAAAAAGGAATATACAAAAATAGCTTTCGGTAAAACCGAAAAATATGAAGGTTCTCAAGACGAACTATTACATTATATCGTTCAGTAAATGCCTAACAAATTGCTTAAGACGGATTCCCAAACGTATGCCATTTTCGCTTTGCTCAAGTGTGGCATACGTTTGTTCACCACTTAGCAAGGCGTTAAGAGTACTGAAGTTTTACTTAATCAATTGGGGATTTATGAAGAATGAAATAAAAGTTTGGGGTGGCTTCGGTGTCGTAGCTGTCATTTTTGTTTGTGCGTTTGCTGTTTTTAAATTTGCAGAGCAGTCTCAAAATATGAGTAACCTCCAGCTAGTAGCTACAGAATGCAAGCTAGATAAAAATGATGAAAAATGTCAAAAGTTGCTAGATTTTGGTGTTGCTCCGTCAATGTATTTAATGGATTCTGCTTATCAAGTTGAAATCGATAAAAAGGCAATAAAAATCCTTGAGTCTGCTCCTATCTACGCTCGTGACATTGCCTCGTATACTCTTGATACAGCAGGCCATTCTTCAGTAAAGCTGACTGTCAAAGTATTATACCGAATCAACTTGA
>NZ_JBFRRH010000102.1:0-5932 GCF_041472995.1 Vibrio sp. 10N.261.46.A3
ACTACCTTGAAAAACACCGCAACGCTTGGCGGTTTTCGTCTAAATTCAGCTTTTGTGTTTTAAGTGGTTTGTCGAAGCTGTGGTGTTTGGCGTCGCTCACCCCTTAATGCGGCGTTATGTTTTTCTCTAAATTGGGACAAATGAGTGGATATTGAAATTCTATTTAAAGTAGTGACTCCGGTTATAGCAATATTTTCGTTGGTAATATCGATGATGAGTTTTCGAAACTCTAAAAAGAAAAATCAGCTAGATTTTCAGATACAAGAAGACAAAGAACTTAGTGAATACGCTATATCTTTGCTAGAAAGTGCTTATAAGGCACTTACAGACAATGGTGAGAATGTATCTCCTCCTAAAGCAAATCGTCTCAATTGGTTGACTGCTGCTCGTTATATCATGCGGTTCTATACTCTTCGCAAAAACTTAAAGACAGAAAGGTATAAGTTAATCTGTGATGAGAATACCGAACAGTGGAGGCATGAACTTTATAAGCTGCTAAAAAACAATGAGTTCAACAATCCAGGGTACTTTTCTGGGAAGCATATGTTTCACTCTTCAGAGAATATTGAACCAAATTCAGCTGTTGTAATTATTGAGTTTGCGCGATGGTCTGAAACTTATGAAGACCCGATAGATTCCTATGATTATAAAGAAACCATAGCTACTTCCCCAAGGGTTCTTGATGGGCAAATCGGTCTTCAAATGTACCTTTCTAACTTGGAAAGTGAAAGAGCAGCAAAGGCTGAACAACAAACATAACAAAGCATTTAAGAGTGATTCTCAACGCTTGGCATTTTTCATTCCATCGTTGAGTTCAGTGTTTACAGTGGTCTGGTTGAGTTTAGTGGTCGCGTTGTTCACACCTTAATGCGGCGTTAGGGCGACAGGAGAAAAATGAAGAATTTATACAACTACATAAGATCAGTTGATACCACATTAAATGTATTGCTTTTGATTAGCTTGGTGTCCATTGTTCTAACTGATACTTTATTTAATAACCTACCTGAACTTTTTGATGGCGGGGCTGGGCTATTAAATGCTTACTATAACTTTTGTATCGGAATGGTAGTCAGCTACATTTTCTACTTCGTCGTGGTGCATATAAAAGAACTCAAAGATAAAGAAAATATTGATGCCTACGTTGTAGGAAAATCTAAGGCGGTCATTCATGATTATGAAAGTGTTATAAGAGCAATTCAAAACAAGTTGAACATTACTAGTGATGAGTTGTACCCATCTAAATCTGAGGTTCAGAGGCTATTTGCGCAGATTGATCCTAACAGCGATGCACCGATGGTATCTCGCACTTCACGAAGTTATGTTAATTGGTTGCAGTTCATGGATTCATATAGGTTTCGTAGTCAGAAAGTGATCAGCAAGATATTTGAGAAAATGCCTTTCTTAGACAGTGAGCATGTGAAGCTTTTATCGGCAGTGGATGACTGCACTCATTTTATGGTGATTGAAAATACATCAAGAACACCAACAAGTAATCAAGACCTTAGTGCATGGGCAAGCACATTTTATGACTATTCTATTGCTTGTAAGCAATTAAACTTATACAACAAACGCTTTGCGTAGTGCCCTAACAAACTGTTTAAGAGTGATTCGCAACGCGTGGCATTTTTACTATGCGTTGGTTTAAGTGATTAAGGTGTTATGCGGCGGCATCGGTATTGCGTTGCTCACACCTTAACAGGGCGTTATGCGATTTGTCATTGAATGCTCTCATAAAGCTTTTTCGCACTTAACCATTCTTGCTCTGTCAAATCTTCGGTTTCTTTTGTACGAAAATTAAAACGTTGCTGATTGGCGTAATAATATGTGTCTCCAGTTATAGGACACTTTAATTGTCCAATAACTTGGCCCATGAATTGTCTGGTTTCTGTTTTCCGTTTCTTTGTAGATGATGGGGCAGAAGCTAAAATTGCTTTAGCGGTATCGGCGGTACATGCGAATAGTTCACTGTTGCTAATAGCACTGACCTTTATTTGGTATCTAGAAAGTAGTCTGTGGGCTTTTGTTTCAAGGGCCCTAGCTGATAAACCTGACTTTGAACGGTAGAGAGTATGGATCTGCCATTGGCTGCAACCTAGGTCCTTGCCGTATTCCTGTTTATTTAGTTCTTTGACTCTGCGTTCTGGGTCATTGCTATATCCAACCTTTATAATGCAATGGTTTGAAATGTTAGTCATTATGTATACGCAGTCCACGTTACACCTCAATAGTGGAATCAAAAAATTGGGAGCATTCTAATTTTACAATAGTTGCTAAGCAAGAAAACGCATAGTTAAGTCAAAAATCAATCGCATAACAAGCAATTTAAGAGGGATTCACAACGCTTGGCACTTTTGCTTCTACTTCAAATTTAATGTTTACGGTACAATGCGTTAGGTTACGTGGTAGCGTTGTTCACCCCTTAATTGGGCGTTATATGAAAAAGAGGCTTCGGAGAAACTATGAGAAAATATGATCGCGACAGTGCGTTTTCTGTTGAAGTAAAAGATCCCGATAACCTTGATATGCAAGAACCTATTATTGAATCATTAGTTATTGGTGAGTCTTTGTATCTGATAAAAGCCAATAGCATTTTTAGGATGCTTACTGCAGACTCTATTGATCCTCAGAGAACCGATCTAGAGACGAAACATTCTTACGACAAAATCTACGATTTTGGCTGTAAATCTGAGTATGTTGCACGTGTTTTGATGCAAGCCAAAAAGCTTGCCCCTTATATTTCAAGTGCTGACGTGAACAATGATCAGGTTTTATCACATGTTTGGAATATGAATGGACTGCTTTTAAACTGTCGAAAAGTGGTTGTGGAGCTTGAAGAATACTATCAAGACCTAATGCCAAAATGCGATAAAATCATCTCGGATAATCAGAACAATGACTTTATGCCAGCGTTGCCAAAGGTTCCAGAGTTAGAATCTAAAGTACGAGTGTTCCTTACCAATGCTAAGTTAGTACTTATCGATAGTTTTAAGTTTCTAGCTTTGTTTTATCAAATTCCAATTAATGGTAGAAACGAGTCACATTTTAATAAGCATCTTCAATCCTTGCGTGATCAGCTTGGTGAAAGCAACGAAATCGTTAAATTACTATCACAGGATATGTCGTGGATTCGCATGCTTTCAGAGTGTCGCAACGCAATTGAACACGCTAGCGTTGGGCAAAATATTAAAATCGAAAACTTCAGTATTAACCCCGGTAATCGTTTTTCAGCCCCTACTTGGACGTATGATCTAACTAACAAGTTGGAGATAAAAATAGGTCCACATGACCTGCTCAATGATTTGGATGTATTCTGTTCAAACATGATGCATTTAATTGAAGACCTTTTAGTTTTAGTATCTTTAGAGAAGTTGGAAACTCATCCTATTCTTGGGCTGTATAGGCTAGACGAAACGCGTATTCAAGCAGAGTGTCCATATCGATACGATGTAACAATCAAAACCAATATATTGAGCGAGTAGAGTTTTCATATAACAATCTGTTTAAGAGTGATTCGCAACGCGTGGCATTTTTACTATGCGTTGCTTTTAGTGTTTAAGGTGGTATGCGGAAGCTTCGGTATTGCGTTGCTCACACCTTAACAGGGCGTTATATAAATCAGCTAAGTTTATCGTATTGAAAGAAATAATTTGTTTTCACTAATTAAAAAAAGATAGTAAAAGTCCGCTTTCGATTACGCATCTAGATGAGCAAGCTCATCTTTTAGGTAAAGTATTTATAGCGGTATAAAGTGATGTTTGGATTATTCAGAAAAAAATCTCCTTTGGAGAAGCTCATTAAGCAAGACGGAATCGAGCATGCATCAGACAGGATCTCTGAAATTATCTGTGAAAAATTGGGGGCAAAGCATGTTGCGTACCAGTTCATTTTGGAAGAAGTAGAAGCTGCTAGCCAAGGTGATAGGGAAGCAATTGCTTTTGCAAGAGCTAGTGGAATCTCACCAGCACAATATAATGGAGCAATGAACCGCTCTTTTGCTGAAGTAGATGGACCGGACGGACCTCAGCAATTTCTACTTCATACATGTATGCAATTAATGTCAAATAAGACATTGATGGTTCAATTTAGAACTAAAGTTGCAGACAAAGTAATGAAGCGCTTTGGTATTGGAAAATATGAACTAGCGCATAAAGATTTTTCCCTTGATGATCTTATTGCTGAAAGTGCTAATTTGATAGTTGATACTGTCAACAAAAATGGCTTTGAAATGCTTAATAAGTCTGGTGCTATTGAGATGGTCAAAGAGACGATCTTAGGAATAAATGGTGATGTCAGTACATGTAGACATAATGTACTTGCTCTTTTAACACTAATTTCAGCCGCAAAATCAGCATTCGACGACAACGATAAAGGCTTAGCTAACTATCTCTCTCAGTGCTGCAAAGAACTAGTAGAAGCCATTTGGCAACTGCCAAATGAAGAATATAATGATCTAGAGTTTTCTCTAGTTGATTATTCGATTGAAACTATGAAGTCAATCGACCTAAGCTGACTATAGATACAAATAATTTATATAACAAAGCATTTAAGAGTGATTCCCAACGCTTGGCATTTTGGTGTCATCGTTGGGTTTTGTGTTTACGGTGGTATGGTTTAGTTTCGTGGTAGCGTTGCTCACACCTTAATGCGGCGTTATGCATTTTTGCGCGAATCGGTTAGCAGATTCGCGCACAGGCAATAGCTACAAGAAGCCATGTAAGAATGACTCTCTTTCGTCTTTGGTATTTAAAGGGATTTTGGCTATATGAACGTGAGGGTGTATCACAGACAAATTAGGTACAAAAGAATTAACTTTTCTAGAGTAAACACTTGTTTTTATATTTTGAGTATCGACTTGCACAGTTAAGCCTGAAAAATCCTTTGATAGAATATCAGCTAAAATTTTATGTTTATCTGAAGGGAACGTTTTTTTATACATTTTGTTATATTCAGGTTCGAAATATCTAATCAGCCCAGCTTCAGCTAACAATACTCTGTTTTCTCGATCAAATTCTGCATTCATAACATCATAAAAATGATCGATGCTTTCATCATCAGTGGCGATTGGTGTCAAAGAAAAATCACCCGCACCACTAGCATGTTTCTTATAGTGCTCAAATCTAAACATTAAAATTTGTATTTCATGGTCGGGTTTGCTGAACAATGTATCAGCTAAAATTCGTTGGAACGTGCTATGAGCTTCGAGACGGTCAATTGCCAATCGTTCCCCTGATTGACCATAGGCTTTTCCGATATACAAGATCTCAAGTTCATCAGCGCCGTCCAAGTCATACTGACACTGAGTCATGAAAGACATCATGGAAAGGTTTAGTGAAGCTCCAGTATTTGTAATAAGTACTACTCGATCTTCTGGGTAAGATACTGCTTGGGCTGCGACTATTGTCTCATCTGGAGTATATGTGAAGGCAAACCTTTCATGCTCAAGTCCATCTTGTACAAGAAAGTCTCCAGTAAGGCTATTACCAACTAACTTGAATGAGTTCGGGTCGATACTTATTCGCCTTCTTCTAGCGATCATGTATAGGTTACAACCTTCCAAAATATCTCTTAGTGCTTCATCTCTCTTGATATGGTAGAGCGAGTGCGGTTGGATCACATTTGCGCCGCTCGAAAAAAGCTCTAAACCACCTTCCATTAAGTACTTTCTATATTTCATGTGCATATACTTAGTTACTGTATTTATATACAGCTTAATGTGAAGTTGTTTGGATGTAAATGATTTTGCTAAGAAACAAGTTTTGGTAGTATAGGTACTTGAATTTTAATAAATAAAATGCATAACAAGCTGTTTAAGAGTGATTCGCAACGCGTGGCATTTTCACTGTGCGTTGCGTTTTGTGGTTAAGGTGGTGTGCGGGAGCTTCGGTATTGCGTTGCTCACACCTTAACAGGGCGTTATGTGAATGGAGTAGAA
>NZ_JBFRRH010000103.1:0-6124 GCF_041472995.1 Vibrio sp. 10N.261.46.A3
ACAGGTTGGAGTCATGACCAAAAAAAGAAGTACCACTTGAGCTTCTCGATGGTTTTAAAGGCTACCTGCAAACCGATGGTTATGCGGGCTACAATGCTGCCTGTAAAAAATACAGTCTTATTCATGTTGGCTGTATGGATCACGCACGCCGTAAGTTCATCGAAGCGCAAGATGCACAGCCGAAAGGTAAAAAAGTAAAAGTGAGTAAAGCCGATACCGCGCTCGGTTACATCAATACACTTTACCGAATTGAGCGTAAGCTGACTGAATTAAAAGAAACTGAAGAATATACGCCAAAGCAAGTCGTAAAATACCGCTGCGAGCACAGCATCCCAGTATTAGATAAACTGAAGGTGTTTTTAGACAAGACCATTAATCGAGTACCATCAGACAGCTTAACGAGTAAAGCGGTCAGTTATATGCTAAATCAATGGTCAAAACTGGTGGCTTACTGTGATAACGGTGAGCTACGCATCAGTAACATCATGGCAGAAAATGCAATCCGCCCATTCGCTGTGGGCCGAAGAGCTTGGCTCTTTGCTGATACGCCATCAGGAGCACAAGCGAGTGCGACTTGCTATAGTTTGATTGAAACGGCGAAATTAAACGGCCTTGAACCTTACACCTATCTTCACACCCTTCTCAGTAAGCTACCATACGCAGAGACGTTGGAAGACATAGAAGCGCTTCTACCTTGGAATCTAACCAAAGCCTAACGGCTTTGGTTCTCCTCATCAATACGCCGAATAATTGGCGCTTACAAATTAAGTACGGTATATTTGTAGAATAACAGATTTAGCTGATTGATGGACTTCATAAGCTTAGGAACACTTTTTACAAAAAAACTCTCTACCCAAATGAATAGAGAGTTTTGATTAGTTAAATAGAATATCTTGCTTTATCGTTGGCTTAGCAAATAACTTTTAATGCCTCTTGGCTTCTACCAAACGCGCGTATGTCCGATTCCACACCACCGTGTTGTTGAGACAGAAGCTCTAGGTTGGTTTCTAGAGGTCTAATAATCGGTAACAAGGTATCTTCGATGCTCTCTGCAACAACTTCGTATAATCCTTCTAACAGTTCATCCGCTAGCTTATTGGCATTGGTTTTAATGGTTTCAATTCTTTGACGCTCTTGTTGCATTTGGCGTTCTGCTTCTTGTTGACCTTTGTAAAAACTATAAGCAGCACTCAATAAATCAATAGTCGGTCCAACGAATGGGACAACCTTACCTGCCATTTTTTCCATTGTCTTCTGCCCAATCCCTTTAAATAACTCAGGAGCGAAAGACTTACCTTGTTTTAGTACGAACATAATCCCTTCTCGGGCAATATCATCAATAACGAAGTCTTTGCCTTTCATACCAATGTCTGAGAAACCAGATAGTAGTGACATAATACCATCTCCATCACTCTTCTCCGCCTCAGTAGAATGACTAGAGAAGTAATCTGCCATTGAAGGTGAGTTAGCAAAAATCTTAACGAGCTCTTCTGCTTCCAGATCCAATTGCTTTAATGTTCTCGATAACTGACGTTGATAATATTCGATATTTTCCTGGTACCAAGCTTGGACATGCTCGTTAACTTCTTGGGTTCTTTCTGCAAGCACCAAGTTTAAAATTGTATCAGATAGAGCATGCTTCCCTTTGAGTGCCTTAGCTTTGACTTTATTTTCTAATACGTCTTTACGATCATTAGCCATAGCGATCCAAGCAGCGAGCCTTTCAAGTTCGCTGTTATCTACTTTCACAGCTGCTGATTCTTTGGCGGCCTCGAAAAGCTCATTCAATTCGTAACTGAGAGTTCTTGCAATTTGAACGCTATCTGTACGATTAAAAAGGCGATCGACGGCTTTCTCAAGTTTTGGCACTTGGCTAAAGGTAACCATTTGAGGCTTGTTTTCAAGCTTACCGCGCATACCGAGTTTAGCGTTAACAAGGTAATCTTCAACTCTATCCAGTTTCTCAAGCAGGAACTCATCTGTTCCGCAGTATTTGTATAAATTTTGTTTAAACTGATCTTTTATAGCTAGTAGATCGAGGTCACCCTCTTTTTGATTGGTTTTATTGTTGATGACGATGATCAGCGGCTTACCAGCTTCAAGAATCTTCTTAATTTCGATGTAAGTCTGTTCTTCATCAACGGCACCGCCGCTATTCAATACAAAAATGACTGCATCTGAACGTAAGAGCTGCTCACGGCTCACTTCTTCATGTTCAATTGGCGCATCAATTCCCGGGGTATCAAGGATCTCAACATCACCAACCTTATAGCTAGTGACAGTCGCCGTTTTTGGAACATCCGCATATTCCGCTACTTCCTGACCAACTAGCGCATTAATTAGCGTACTTTTACCTGCATTGTATACGCCGTAAACCATAACTACTGGGCAGCCATTTTCCATACGTTCTAGCAAGTTAGACGCAAACGAATCGACGATTTGTTCATCAATATATGATTTTAAAAGTGGCTTACGATCTTCAAATACAACTCTGATTTTTTCAAATTGCTCAAACATTTTTTTGCTCACTTATAAACTGTTTTAAGTTTGTTGTCTCATAGTTGATTGCGGTAAATGAGTTTTTTAAAGGAGTGAAAAGCTGATTAAGAGCAGCCGTTTCTAATTGAGTCAATTTACCGGACATTAGTGACTGCCCACGCTCATAGAGTGAAGCTTTTACCTGTTCCCTATTGTCTCCAACAATGATGTTTGCTTTGTCTTTAGCATCAACTAGCTTCGCTGCCTGCCCTCCGATCATGCTACCGGCTGTTGCGCCAATAGACATGCCAACAGGGCCGCTGGTGAAAAAGCCAATTGCACCTCCCACAACCGCACCGAGCCCTGAACCAGCAGCCTGATATTTTTTGGTGTAGTTGATTTCGATTTCTTGCTCGACGTCCTCAAAGCTAATTCCGCCCTGCGCACCAATCGCCGTGGTCAGCCCTTTTAAATTTACCAGAGCTTTTTGACAATGCTTGTCCAACACAGGATTATAGCGTTGAGTAATCAAGTCATCTATGAAGGCATTAAACTCTTGGTCTAATGCTTGAGTGTCTCTGCTTTCAGCATATTTATCAACAAGTTCATCGAGGGAAAAAGAGAATTCAAATTCTATTTCCGCTTGTACTTTTTTAGTGTCAAACTTTAGTGCCGCTTCACTTTCCTCTATCGAGTTCAAGGCCCCCGAGACCTGTTCATCAATCTTCGTAACGCTAAGTTCAGAGTCCTCAGATACCAACAGACTGTACAAAGCCTGCAAGTTTTTTTGAGGTACTTGTTTCTTTAACTCAATGCCTTCCGATTCAATAAGTGCACTCATATTGTCAAAAAAGCTTTGCATACCTGATTGCTTCATTGCTTCCGCAGAACTTCCATTGTGCTGCGCATAGTGGACTGAAACACTCAATGCCGAAGTATCAATGTCTTCACCTGGCTCCTTGCAAAGCGAGTCTAGCTCGCTCTTCAAGTATTCTTCTTGGTCTGCTCTGTTCTTATCAGATTTCATGACCAGTTCGGTAATTGGCTCGCCTTCTTCATCGAAGTCGATAATATCCTCTTCACTGCATCGCGTAATCAGAACCATGATGCGTTTTTTAGCTAAGATAAGCTTACGTAATTCTTCAAAGTCACTTCTGCGGCCAGGCTGAGCGCTATTACATGGATACACAATCAGGTCGGCGCTATCTGAATATTGCTTAGCAAGATCCCCATTAGCACCATTTATAGAGTGAAGCCCTGGTGAGTCAACCCACGTGAAGCCCGGAGTTCGAAAGCCCTGAATACAGCTTGTGGTTTCAGAAGCACCAACCGCGAAGCCTGTACTGTAGTCAACAACTTCACCAAACTCTGTATTTTGCGCTTCTTTAAAAAATTGTGGTTTAGGTAATCGTTGATCAAGTGAGTCTAGCCATTCTGGAGTTGGATCAGACTGCCCGGTTGCAATGTAATTGCCTAGCGAGCTTTTACCTGCTTTTACCTTGCCGTAAACAAACACCAACAATGAGTCCCCAAAGTCCTTTCTAAACTCTAGGTTAGTCTTATAGCTATTGACCTTGTTCTCCCACATAGCCATAAGAGCATGAATCTGTTGAAAGTTAACCTGAATAAACTTCTCTACTGGGTTGTTAGTGGCTGTATCCTTAGAAACTTTTTTTACAGTCGAAACAACGTTATGTATCTTGCTGAACAACTCTTCTTCTTGTTGTTTTGTTTGATTCTCAATGGCGTTAAGTTCAGTGGCTAAGGCTGAAGTTTTACTATAAAAACGTTGGTGGGCTTCTAAGTTCATTATTATTCTTTTATTTAGTTAAACGGTCTGTAATCTCTTGCTCTAACGAAGATAGCTCGCGAAGTAAATCATGCTCAAACTTGGTGCTATCATACTCTTTCTTCAAAGAAATAGGCGAACCTGCAACGGCTCTTAGTGACACAAATGCGGAGTCTACATCGTGTACGTTGCGTTCAGTCATTTGTTCCAATTTCATCATATTATTTATTAAAAACTTAGTATCTGTCTTGAGGTATTCCTCACGAATAATAGCGAAGTGTTTTGTACTATGCTCCGACAACTGACGGATTAATCGCTGTTTCTGCTGTCGTTTCGCCAGCTGTTTTGCTTCTTGTTCCGCTTTTTTCTGCTCTTTCTTTTTTTGAGCATCATAGTTGGATGAAGAGCTTGATGACGACGACGAAGGAGAATCATCTTCTGTTACTGCGTCATAAATCGCTTTACCAACTATTGCTACAGCAGGGACTGCTAACCACCACATAACTACCGCCTTTCCTTACAACGCTTGAATTTGTTTTAACTGTTTGCTGATGTCTTGTTTGAGCTTTTGAACCGCTGAAACGAACGTCTTTTCTCGCTCTGCGTATTGTTGTTTTTCTTTTTCGAGCAAAATTCTTCGTGCTTTGATTACATTAAGATAGCTTGCGTAGTGATTATGAAGCCTTTTCGTCCGCTTAGCTTCTAAACAAGCTGAAACCGATGTAACCGTTTCATTCAGATTTTGTCTTAGTTGTTCAACATTACTGAACTCAACAAATTTAGGTTTGTTCTCAATGATTCCACGCTTGTACAACGTATTTGAAACCAAAGAAATTGGGATATCAGGAGATAGATGTTCGCCAATTTGATGCTTTAACTCTTTGACAATGTCATCGTCAGGCTTAGCACCTTCGCAAGCGGTCACGACAAAGAGTACACTGCTCGAATCACCATGTTGCTGATATACCGCTTTCATCGCATCTAAATCGTGTTGCTGAAGAGAACCAGAGGTTAACTTGTGGACGAAAATAACAACATCCCCTTTTAATGACCCCATTTCGGCTTGTTGGGTATCATCATCATTAACATCAAGCCCTGGCGTATCAATAAAGCAGACGTTGTCCATTTCAAACGTCTTATTCACTCTTGTTTGAGGAACGTCTGCAGTCGGGAAGTATTCATTTTCGAGTTGGTTCGTCAGTGAGTTTAGTAACGAGCTTTTACCTGCATTGTATGAACCGAATACGACAATATTGACCAGTGGATCCTGTTGATTCAATAGTCCTTCCAAATAAATGACGCCTTTGCGTTCTGACTCTGGTAAATGTTTGCTTAGTAATTCAATAAGTTTTTTGTTATGCATATTAACAACTTTAAATTAGATACCTGATAGTTAACCCTTCTCTTCAGCCACCTCATCTATAGCATTTATAGCATTTATCCTTTTACTACCAAGATAACTGAGAGCTCATTATATAGAATGACGTTCAAATATAAAAGGTATACATTAGCCCGCACACGTTAGTGTATGCTCTCCATTCACCTTCAATCAACTAAATGTCACAAATACATCCGTTGGGAATGTACCGGACGAGATCTGAGCTTGCCCCTCAACGATGATATTTGCGTGTTCTTCATCATCAAGATGATAAGGCAAATGATTTTCCGATAAACGCTTATCAGCAAACCAGTAACCAAATCCTTGATCAAGCCACAACGTCACTTGCTTGCCGTTATCAAAAGATAAAACGAGCGTTCGCGAGTGAGGTAACTTATATTTCGAAGTCGTTTTAAAGCTCATATTTGCTGTCGAGCTTTCAAATGCCAAACCGACTACCTTGAAGGTAAGGAATTTCA
>NZ_JBFRRH010000104.1:0-38467 GCF_041472995.1 Vibrio sp. 10N.261.46.A3
CTACTTATCTACTTATCTACCTACTAATTTGCTTCTCTATTTATTTTCCTGATTGTTTGTTTTATCTATTTGCTTAACAGTCTATCGGTAAGCAAAACGGCTGTTAGCACGTAAAATAAAAGCGTTACTCAAAATTTAGATATAAAAAAACCGGCCTAGGCCGGTTTTTTTCGTTTTGCGTTGTAATCAAATTTCTATTAAAGAGCTTTGATTGCAGCAGCGAAACGAGACTTATGACGTGCAGCTTTATTCTTATGAATAAGGCCTTTAGTCGCCATACGGTCAAGAAGTGGTGTAACTTCTACAAGAGCAGCAGTTGCAGCTTCTTTATCACCAGCTGCGATAGCTGCGATAGTCTTTTTCATGTAAGTGCGCATCATAGAACGACGGCTAGCATTGTGCTGGCGACGTTTCTCAGCTTGGATAGCGCGCTTCTTAGCAGATTTACTGTTTGCCAAGGGTCTAACTCCCAAAAACTTAGTTCGGTGACAATTTAAGGGCGAGGACTATCCCTCATTAGCGCTTAATTGTCAAATGATTTGTGCAAAAACCAATCGTAGCCAAACAAACTTTGGTATGGAAAGGTCATCGCGGTTAAGATGGCGGGGATTCTAACAGCATTTTTAGACCAATGCTAATAAATATGCTTCTTAGGACAGGATAGTATTTATCCTCGCTTGAAAGTAATCAACCAGTGTCAGAGGTTTCTGTGAGTAAACGACTATTAAAGTCAGGCCTGATTGTCAGCGCAATGACTTTTGTTTCCCGTGTATTGGGGCTAGTACGTGATGTAGTAGTAGCAAATTTGATGGGGGCAGGAGCGAGTGCCGACGTATTTTTCTTCGCTAATAAAATTCCTAATTTCTTACGTCGACTTTTTGCAGAAGGTGCGTTTTCTCAAGCGTTTGTTCCTGTATTAACGGAATATCACGCCGCAGGCGATAAAGATAAGACACGAGATTTAATTGCTAAGGTGTCGGGTACGCTCGGGGTCTTAGTTTCTATTGTCACCGTTATCGGGGTGTTGGGCTCTGGTGTGATCACCGCGATGTTTGGGGCAGGTTGGTTTATCGACTGGCTAAATGATGGCCCATCAGCGCCAAAATTTGAGCTAGCGAGCTTTATGCTCAAGATTACCTTTCCTTATTTATGGTTTATCACCTTCGTCGCTTTATCTGGTGCCATTCTTAATACATTAGGTAAGTTTGCGGTATCTTCTTTTACGCCTGTGTTCTTGAACGTGATGATCATAGGCGCTGCATGGTTTATCTCACCTAATTTAGAACAACCAGAAATTGGTTTGGCGATTGGTGTGTTTCTTGGCGGCTTAGTCCAATTCCTTTTCCAAATGCCTTTCTTGATCAAAGCGGGTGTGTTGGTTAAGCCAAAGTGGGGTTGGCGAGATCCGGGTGTGGTTAAGATCCGCACATTAATGATCCCTGCTCTGTTCGGTGTCTCGGTCAGTCAAATCAACTTATTGTTTGATACCTTTATTGCCAGCTTTCTCGCAACAGGCTCTATCAGTTGGTTGTACTACTCAGACCGACTGCTTGAATTTCCTCTCGGTTTATTCGGTATCGCGATTGCGACCGTGATTCTTCCTGCTTTATCTCGTAAACACGTAGATGCTCAAGGGGAAGGGTTCGCGCATACCATGGACTGGGGCGTGCGCATGGTGTTGCTGCTTGGTATTCCTGCGATGTTAGGTCTTATCGTTTTAGCTAAACCAATGCTAATGGTGTTATTCATGCGCGGTGAGTTCTCTCCACACGATGTACAGCAGGCATCGATGTCATTGGTGGCTTACGCGTCAGGCTTGCTTAACTTCATGTTGATTAAAGTGTTAGCCCCGGGCTATTACTCTCGCCAAGATACCAAAACACCGGTTAAGTACGGCATTATCGCTATGGTGACCAATATGGTGTTTAACGCGATCTTTGCTTATTTCTATGGTTATGTTGGTTTGGCGATTGCGACGGCATTGTCTGCTTTTGTGAATATGGCGTTGTTATATCGTGGATTACACCTTGCGGGTGTGTATCAATTAACTAAGACAACCTTGTTGTTTAGTGCCAAATTGATTATCTCAGGTGTGGTGATGGTAGCGGCTATTTTATGGCAGCTGGATAATATGCAACATTGGCTTGAATGGAGCTTCAGCCAGAGAGCGCTGACATTAACAGGCTTGATTGGACTTGGTGGCTTTGTTTATATTGTTTCGGTACTGATTTTAGGTATCCGAGTAAAACATTTAAAAGCAGCGACAGATTAATACTGATTAGTATATAATCCGTCGGTTTCACACAATAAATGATGCAAATAACAGGTTTTAGCTGATCATAATGGAACTGATCCGAGGTATACACAATATTAAAGCGCAGCATCATGGCTGTGTATTAACCATAGGTAACTTCGATGGTGTTCATTTAGGACATCAAGAGGTTCTGAGTCAGGTTTCTAAACAAGCTGCAGCATTAGGGCTACCTTCTGTTGTTATGACGTTTGAGCCGCAGCCTATGGAGCTGTTTGCCCGAGATAGAGCGCCAGCACGTTTAACTCGCTTACGAGATAAATACGTGCAACTGAGCAAGCTAGATATCAGTCGCTTATTGTGTGTTAATTTTAATCAGTATTTTGCAAGTTTATCCGCGGAAGCGTTCATTAAGGATCTTTTGGTTGATAAGCTTGGTGTGAAGTTCTTGGTGGTTGGTGACGATTTTTGCTTTGGTAAAGGTCGCACTGGCAATTTCGCTATGCTCAAAGAGGCGGGCGAGAAGTACGGTTTTGAGGTGGTCAGCACCCAAAGTTATTGCTTAAACCAATTACGAGTAAGCAGTACTGAGATACGAAATGCATTAGCGGTCGATGACTTGGCTGCAAGTGCTACCATGTTAGGACGTGATTACAGTATTAGTGGTCGAGTGTCCCATGGTCGAAAACTAGGGAGAACTATCGGTTTCCCTACCGCTAATATTCCATTAAAGCGTTGTGTTTCTCCTGTATCGGGAGTGTATGTTGTTGAAGCTTTGGATATCGACGGTGTTCCTGTCGGTGGCGTGGCTAATATTGGACAACGACCAACAGTTAATGGGGTAAGGCAGCAATTAGAAGTGCACTTTTTTGACTTTAAAGCCAATTTATATGGTAAACAGTTAGAAGTACGACTTTTGCACAAACTGCGCGACGAGATAAAATTTGAATCGTTCGACGCACTAAAGAATCAAATAGAATTGGATGCTGAAGCCGCAAGGGTGTGGCTGCTTCAGCTAAAGAATTAGTCGGATGATTCCACCGATTAACATAATGTCTAACTTCGCCCAATATAACGGAATTAAGAATCGATGAGTGATTATAAAGATACCCTGAACTTACCAGAAACAGGGTTCCCAATGCGCGGCAATCTGGCAAATCGTGAGCCAGAAATGCTGAAGCGTTGGTACAAAGAAGATCTTTACGGCGAAATCCGTAAGGCAAAGAAAGGTAAAAAATCTTTCGTACTGCATGATGGCCCTCCATACGCGAACGGCGACATTCACATTGGCCACGCGCTGAATAAGATTCTTAAAGACATTATTATCAAATCTAAGACCCTTTCTGGTTTTGATGCACCGTACATCCCAGGTTGGGACTGTCACGGTCTTCCAATCGAGCTAATGGTTGAGAAGAAGAAAGGTAAGCCTGGTCAGAAGATTTCGGCTGCTGAATTCCGCGAAGAGTGTCGTAAGTACGCTGCGGGCCAAGTTGAAGGTCAGAAAGAGAGCTTCAAACGTCTTGGCATCATGGGCGAGTGGGACAAACCTTACCGCACTATGGATTTCGGCACAGAAGCGAACATCATTCGTTCTCTAGGCAAAATCGCAGACAAAGGTCACCTTCTTAAAGGTTTCAAACCAGTTCACTGGTGTACTGACTGTGGTTCTGCTCTGGCTGAAGCTGAAGTTGAATACAAAGATAAAGTTTCTCCATCTATCGATGTGAAATTTACAGCAGCTGACGAAGCGGCACTTCTAGAGAAATTTACTCTAGCTGAAGGCCACGCGGGTCAGGGCGAAATCTCTATCGTTATCTGGACGACAACACCATGGACTCTGCCGGCTAACCGCGCAGTATGTCTACGTGATGATCTTGAATACGTGCTTATCCAAGTTGAAGCAAATGGCGACCAGCCAGCTCAACGTATCGTTGTTGCTTCTGATTTAGCAAAAGACGTAATGGACCGTGCTGGTATCGAGCATTTCCATAACCTTGGTTTTGCAACTGGTGCTGATCTTGAGCTGTCTCAGTTCAACCACCCGTTCTACGACTTTACTGTTCCTGCAGTTCTTGGCGATCACGTAACAACGGATTCAGGTACTGGTGTGGTTCACACTGCGCCTGGCCACGGTCAAGAGGATTTCGTGGTTGGTAAGAAGTACAACCTAGAAATCGCTAACCCAGTTGGCTCAAACGGCGTTTACCTGCCAGATACTGAGCTATTTGCTGGTCAGCACGTATTCAAAGCGAACGACTCTGTTTTAGAAGTTCTAAAAGAGAAAGGTGCACTTTTGCATCACCACGCTTACGAGCACAGCTACCCACATTGTTGGAGACACAAAACTCCAATCATCTTCCGCGCAACACCACAATGGTTCATCTCTATGGAGCAAGCTGGCCTACGTGCTAAAGCACTAGAGTCAATCAAGAGTGTTGAGTGGTTGCCTGAATGGGGTCAAAGCCGTATCGAAGGTATGGTTGAAGGTCGCCCTGAGTGGTGTATCTCTCGTCAACGTACTTGGGGTGTGCCAATTGCTCTGTTCGTTCATAAAGAAACAGCAGAACTTCACCCAGAAAGCCCAGCGCTTATTGAAAAAGTAGCGAAGCTAGTTGAAGAGAAAGGCATTCAAGCTTGGTGGGATGTAGACGCTGCTGAACTTATGGGCGCAGAAGACGCTGATAAGTACGAAAAAGTAATGGATACGCTAGACGTATGGTTCGACTCAGGTGTTACGCACTTCTCTGTTGTTGATTCTCGTGAAGAGTACAACTTCCCGAACGAAGAGCGTACTCACAGTGCTGATCTTTACCTTGAAGGTTCAGACCAACACCGTGGCTGGTTCCAGTCTTCTCTAATTTCATCTATCGCGATGAAAGACGAAGCACCGTACAAGCAAGTACTAACACACGGTTTCGTGGTGGATGGTAACGGCCGTAAGATGTCTAAATCTATCGGTAACGTTGTTGCTCCTAAAGATGTAACCAACAAGCTAGGTGCAGATATCCTGCGTCTATGGGTTGCTTCTACAGACTACACGGGTGAAGTTGCGGTTTCTGATGAAATCCTGAAGCGTTCAGCGGATGCTTACCGTCGTATTCGTAACACGGCTCGTTTCTTCCTAGCGAACTTGAACGGTTTCAATCCTGAAACTGACCTAGTCCCTGCTGAAGAGATGGTTGCACTTGATCGCTGGGCTGTTGGCCGTGCTCAAGCTGCACAAGAAGAGATTGTTAAAGCATACGGTGAGTACAACACTCACGGTGTGACTCAACGTCTAATGCAGTTCTGTTCTATCGAAATGGGTTCTTTCTACCTAGACGTAATTAAAGACCGTCAGTACACAGCGAAGCAGGGCAGCCATGCTCAACGTAGCTGTCAAACGGCGCTTTACTACATCGTAGAAGCTCTAGTTCGTTGGATGGCTCCTATCATGTCGTTCACTGCAGATGAAATCTGGAATGAAATGCCAGGTGAGCGCGACACGTTCGTATTCACAGGTGAGTGGTTCGAAGGTCTATTTGGTCTTGCTGAAGGCGAAGAGCTAAGCAACGAATTCTGGACTGAAATCCAGTCTGTTCGTGGCGCAGTGAACAAGCTTCTTGAAGATGCTCGTAAAGAGAAAACGATCGGTGGTGCACTGCAAGCTGAAGTTACTCTATACGCTGACGATGCACTAGCGGCTAAAATCAATAAGCTAGAAGATGAGCTACGTTTCGTACTTATCACTTCTGCAGCTGTTGTTAAGCCACTGAGCGAGAAGTCTGATGCAGCGCAAGCGACAGACGTTGCTGGTCTATTCGTTGAAGTTGCGGCTACTGAAGCTGAGAAGTGTGACCGTTGTTGGCACCACACTCCAGATGTAGGCACTATCGAAGGTCACGAGAAAGTTTGTGGTCGTTGTGTGTCGAACATCGACGGTGAAGGCGAAGTGCGTAAGTTCGCATAACGACTCAGAGAAAGACTGAACTTTTTGTAAAAATCATAGCCCCAGTATCAACTGGGGTTATTTTTAGTTATAGGAAATGTGTTTAACCAAGTTGGTAATCAAGGTCACGTAAGGTGACTAACAATGAATACCAACTTCGTAAATACTAGGAATAGAAATGAGTGAAGTTTCGTTAAAACAATCTGGTGTACGTTGGTTATGGCTGGCTCTATTGGTCTTCTTGGCTGATATCGGCATTAAACTCTTTGTCATGGACAACATGGGTTATGGCTGGGCAAATCGCATTGAGGTGCTGCCATTCTTTAACTTTTTGTACGTGCATAACTACGGTGCAGCGTTTAGCTTCTTGAGTGATCAAAGCGGTTGGCAGCGTTGGTTATTTACGGGTATCGCATTTGCGGTAACAGGTATGCTGACGTACTGGATGAGCAAACTACCAGCAGCAGAGAAGTGGAATAACATTGCTTATGCGATTATCATTGGTGGTGCGGTAGGTAATGTGTTTGACCGAGTAGTACACGGCTTTGTAGTCGATTACTTAGACTTCTACTGGGGCACTTACCACTGGCCTGCATTTAACTTAGCGGATATGGGAATCTGTATCGGTGCTGCGATGATCATCTTAGATGGTTTCCGTAAGAAAGACGAAAGCAAATAGCTTGCCTCAAAGTCAGTCTATGACTCACAGAATAGAATAGCCCTAAGCGCTGTCGGTTGATTCCGACGGCGCTTTTTTTTATGCTTCAGTCAACAAGGAAGCAAAGCACAGCGCATCCTCAAATAATAAAGAAATCTAAGGAAAGTAACGTGGCAGCAATTAAAAATGATTCAGCAGTAACTCTACATTTTACGATTAAAATGAAGGATGGTTCAGTTGCCGATAGTACGGAAAACATGGGCAAGCCAGCGAAGTTCGTCATGGGTGATGGCAGCCTAAGTGAGAACTTTGAAGCGTGCTTACTTGGACTTGAAGCCGGTACTGAAAAGTCTATCGAACTGAAGGCGGAAGACGCGTTTGGTATGCCAAACCCAGATCATATTCACTATATGGATCGTGCTAAGTTTGTTGGCGACTCTGAAGTTGAAGTAGGCACTATCATGGCATTCTCTGGTCCTGACGGTATGGAAATTCCAGGTATTATTACTGAGATCGCAGGTGATTCAGTGACGGTTGATTTTAATCACCCACTCGCTGGCCAAGACGTTACCTTTGACGTCAATATCTTAGCGGTGGACTAACTATCTTAGCTGTTAATCACTACCTTAACAGTAGAATAACATCGCCTTACAGCTGTGATGTCACCCAGAGCTTCACTGTCTAGGCGCTTCACTGTAGAATGCGAACCGTCGCTGACGGCGAACTCTATAGAAACAACCTTAGTACCGCGGTAAATGATGAGCAATGAAATGAAAATAATGTTAGCTAACCCTCGTGGCTTTTGTGCTGGTGTCGATCGTGCGATCAGCATCGTAGAGCGTGCACTCGAAATGTATCAGCCACCTATCTATGTTCGCCATGAAGTGGTACACAACCGCTTTGTTGTTGAGGGGCTCAAGCAGCGTGGTGCTATTTTTGTCGAAGAACTAAGTGAAGTACCAGACGACAACATCGTAATTTTCTCTGCTCACGGTGTATCTCAAGCCGTTCGTAAAGAAGCAAAAGAGCGCGAACTGACTGTATTTGATGCAACGTGTCCTTTGGTGACTAAAGTTCATATGGAGGTTGCTCGTGCGAGCCGCAAACATATGGAAGTAGTACTGATTGGTCATGCGGGTCACCCTGAGGTTGAAGGCACTATGGGTCAGTACGCTAGCCAAACGGGTGGTATGTACTTGGTTGAGAAGCCAGAAGACGTACAAAACCTTGTGGTGAATGATCCAACGAACCTGCACTACGTAAGCCAAACCACGTTGTCTGTTGATGAAACAGCTGACGTTATCGAAGAGCTACGTCGTGTATTTCCTGAGATCCAAGGCCCTCGTAAAGACGACATCTGTTACGCGACTCAAAACCGTCAAGACGCGGTGCGTGAAATGGCAAACGACGTTGATGTGGTAATTGTGGTTGGTTCTAAGAACTCATCTAACTCAACACGTTTGAAAGAGCTGGCTGAGAAACTAGGCACGCCAGGTTACCTAACTGATTGCCCTGAAGACATTCAAACTGAATGGGTTGAAGGGAAAAAGAAAATTGGTGTGACAGCGGGTGCTTCTGCTCCTGAAGAGTTGGTAAACCAAATCTTAGATCGTATTCGTGAGCTAGGTGCGACTGATGTTGAAGAGATTCAAGGTCGTGAAGAGAACATGTTCTTCGAAGTACCAAAAGAGCTACAGATCAAGCAAGTCGACTAATTTCTATTGATTAGTGACAAAATCGATTCGTGATATTGGCGATGCGTAACACTATCGATTTGTAAACAGCAGGAAGCCAACGTTGATACGTTGGCTTTTTTGATCGCGCTTTATGTCCCGACCTGAAATATGTTTACTGGAGACCGAGTTGCTCTTTTAAAGTCTTTAAGTAGCGACGACTGACAGGCACTTCAAAGCCAGTCAGGGTAATGATCTCCGCTAATCCATTTTCTAGCAGTTTGATCTCTTGGATCGATTTTATGTTGATCAAATACTGCCGATGACAGCGGATCAAATCGGTTTTTTCTTCCAAGATCTTTAGTGTTAACTGTGAGGTCGCGGTTTGCGATGAGCTACGAACATGCACACCACTGATATCGGAATAGGCGCACTCGACCGTTTGGCTTGCCATGATCACAATGCGGTTATGACCGATACACGGGATCTGCTCTAAGTGACAGGGAGCAATCGCTGAGATGTTCTGTTCTGGTGCTTTTTGATTTTGTTTGATGACTTTATTCAGACGACAAACGCTCTTGTTTAATCGACAAGGTTCGACTGGCTTAAGTAGGTAATCAAAAGCGTTATCTTCAAAGGCTTGAATCGCATATTGGTCGTAGGCGGTGACGAATACCACGTAAGGCATGGTGTCAGGGTCAAGCATGCTTAACAGCTCAATCCCGGTAACCTGCGGCATTTGGATATCCAAATACACGACATCAGGCTTGAGTAGGTTGATCTGTTTCAGTCCTTCGATGGCGTTACTCGCTTGGCCAATTATTTCCACCTCTCCGGTTTCGGTCAGCAGCTCAATCAGCTCTTCGCGAGCAAAAAGCTCATCATCGACAACTAATGCCTTTAACATCCTACAATCTTCATCTTGGTTCTATCCCTGCTTGATTCACGCTTATCTTTTAAATGTCTACTTCTATTTATTTCAACTCGGAGCGATTTGTCTCCGAAAATACCATTATTTGAGTATAGGTATGATAAAGCTCATTCGAGTAAATTGCTGTGGTTGAGATTCTATTTTTAGTGCTGAATCTTGTCCAAAGAAATTAGTGAGTCGTTTATCAACAATTTCCATCCCTAATCCTACATGATCTTGAGATGGCTTCTGATAATTACCTGCATTGTCTTCAACGGTTAACTTGAATCCACCCTCGAAAGCCTCGCTATAGATCTTCACTGTGCCACCTTCTAGCATGTTCGAAATGCCATGCTTGATGGCGTTCTCAACCAATGGTTGCAGGGTAAAGCTTGGTAGTTGTGACTCGTATAACTGCGGGTCGATATCCCATTCCACTTCTAGTCGATCGGTAAAGCGTGCTTTCTCTATGGTCAGGTAAGCGTTGACGTGTGCCAGTTCGTCTTTGAGCTTCACGGTGTTGATGTTCTGCTTTAGGTTGCTTCTAAAGAAGTGAGACAGGTGCTGAATCAACTCTCGAGCTTTATCTGGGTCACGACGTGTTACTGCGCTAATGGTGTTAAGCGCATTAAACAAGAAGTGCGGATTCACTTGAGCGTGCAGCAGTTTGATTTCTGCTTGTGTCAGTAGCGTTTGCTGTTGCTGATAGTTGCTAAAGAGGATCTGGCTCGACAATAGCTGAGCGATACCTTCCCCCATCGACATGTTGATGGTCGAGAATAGTTTCAGCTTTGGCTCATAGAGCTTGATGGTACCGACCACTTCGTTACCCGCGCGCAATGGAATAATTAGCGCAGAGCCCAATTTACAATCCTGCGATAGGGAGCATTGGTATGGGTTCTCTTTGCCATCAAGATAGATGATGTCGTTCTGTTCCATCGAAGTGAGCGTGCTTTGCGATGAAATCGGGGTATTCGGAATATGGTGTTCATCACCAATGCCGACGAACGCGAGGATTTTTTCTCGGTCGGTAATCGCTACCGCCCCAACATTGGTCTCTTCATAAACGATACGTACGATTTTTTGTGCGTTATCAGAATTGAAGCCGCCATGTAGGATACCTACTGAACGCTCGGCGATGGTTAATGCGCGGCGTGAGAAGGTAGCCGAGTACTTTTCGAAGATGGTTTTTCTATCTTGGATGATACTCATGAACAACGCAGCACCGACCGAGTTAGCGATGATCATTGGCGCAGCAATGTCGGAAACCAGAGCATAGGACTGCTCAAATGGTTTTGCGACCGCCAGTAGAATCAGCATTTGAATGATCTCTGCAAACAGGGTTACCGAGAAAACCACTAACGGATTAAACAACTGGCTCGCTTTGTTCTTCCTAACGAGATAAACGTGTAACAGGCCGCCAATCAAGCCTTCTGCTGTGGTTGAAATCGCACAAGCCAAGTCTGTGAAACCGCCTAATGAGTAACGGTGAATACCGCCAGTAAAGCCGACGGCAAAGCCAACCACGGGGCCGCCAAACAGACCACCCATTACCGCACCCATCGCACGAGTGTTGGCTATCGCGTCATTAATCTGCAGTCCAAAATAGGTGCCCATAATACAGAACAGAGAAAACAGAACATAACAGCTGACTTTATGACTTAAGCGCGAAGAGATGCTCAACAAAGGGAGAATCAATGGCGTTTTACTTAGCATGTAAGCAATCACCAAGTAGACACAGGTTTGTTGCAGCAGAGAGAGAATGAGTTCCATATTTTCACCTATTGAGACGCTTGTTAAGTGTAAAGCTCATTGCGTGGTAACGGTAGCTTTGCTTGTGTTTTCGTTGGTTATATCGAGCGACGATTGCTTCTCAATGCTGAGATACAGTAAAGCCCATCACTGAGGACGGGCTTTAGTCTTAATATCCAAGAATCACTGGGTGATTACGGGAGCAAGCGAAGTGTGTTTGGCTGCTCTTTTGCCTCTCTATGAAGACTTGTCTCTTTTATCAAAAGTCTGAAAGAACTAGGCAGTTTTGGTTACGCCTTTTGCTTCTTTCTCTTCTTGTTCATCAGCAAGATCGATATCGCCTTTGCCTTTCGAGATTTTGATAACGTAAGCCGCAACACCGAATGCACTCACCACACCGATGATGGTTGAAAGCTGCATTGGTAGCCCAAAGCCTAGTTGGCTGTTGTTCAGGATGAATGTGATACATACAGACGTCATGAAGATAGCTGGAGCCGTTGTTACCCAGTGCAGTTTGTTGTGACGAAGTAGGTAAGCTGAAGCTGTCCACAACATCATTACTGCCGTTGACTGGTTAGCAAAACCGAAGTAGCGCCAGATGATACCGAAATCAACTTGAGTCAAGATGCCACCGATAACGAACAGTGGTAGAGCCATTAGTAGGCGGTTACGCAGAGTTTTCTGTTCCATGTTGAAGTATTCAGCAAGGATAAGACGGCTTGAACGGAATGCTGTGTCACCAGAAGTGATTGGCAGGATAACTACGCCAAGGAAAGCAAGGATACCGCCGAATACACCCAGTAGACCAAATGAAGCGCTGTATACCACGTTACCAGGGCCACCGTTTGCAATCGCGTCAGATAGAGACTCAACTGAACCGAAGAATGATAGAGCAAGTGCACACCAGATTAGAGCGATGATGCCCTCACCAATCATTGCACCGTAGAATACGAAGCGACCGTTCTTCTCGTTTTCCATACAGCGCGCCATCAAAGGAGACTGAGTTGCGTGGAAGCCAGAGATTGCACCACAAGCGATAGTGATGAATAGAGCAGGCCAAAGTGGTAGGTCATTCGGGTTCATGTTGGTGAACATGTCCTTCATCTCGAAGCCTCCCATGATTTGGTGCTCGTCAGATAGACCAATCGCAGTGATTAGGCCAACAGACATGAAGATAAGCAGTGCGCCGAACAGTGGGTAGAAGCGACCAATGATCTTATCGACAGGGACAATCGTTGCGATGATGTAGTAAGCAAAGATGATAACAACCATGGTTGTTGCAGACATCGCGAAATCAGTTTGGTCGTTCACTAGGTTAGTGATCATGCCTGCAGGAGCAGATACGAATACCACACCAACGAGAAGCAGTAGAACAATGGCAAAGATGTTCATAAAGTGTTTTGCGCCATTGCCTAGGTAACGTCCAGTGATAGTTGGAACCGAAGCACCACCATTACGGATAGATAACATACCTGAGAAGTAGTCGTGTACTGCACCTGCGAAGATACAACCTAGCACGATCCAAAGCATCGCTGCTGGGCCGTAAAGGGCACCCATGATAGGGCCGAAGATTGGACCTACACCTGCAATGTTAAGCAGCTGAACTAGGTAAACCTTTGGCGTCGACATTGGAACGTAGTCCACGCCATCTTGTTTGGTGTGAGCAGGTGTTTGACGCTTTTCATTGATACCGAAAATCTTCTCGATAAAGGCACCGTAAATAAAGTAGCCACCAATGAGTGCTGCAACACAGGTAAGAAACCACATCATAATTTGTTATCCCTGAATGTATTAATTAAGTCAGGGTGTATATTAAAGAAGAGTATGAGAAGAAACTTCCGCTATGAGAGTGAGTGGTCGAATAGTCAATTAAGTGGTGTTATAACTGATTGAGTGGTTTGCTACGTTTGTAGAGCGGTTGGTTATTCGTGTTGAGAAGTGCCTTACTTCTGACAAGTGGTGACTTATCAGCTTTAAGCGGTCACCAATAGATATCAGTGGCAGATAGCAGACATAAGTGGACATCAGCCAGTGTTCAGCGGAGAATTACCACAAAGGCAGCGCTTCGTCAGGAAGTGGCTAGGTAAATATAAAGGACTGAAATGAAAAAAATAATCGCACTATTCGCCGTGGCATTTAGCCTTGCAGGATGCAGCGCCAATGTTCAAGATTTAGCAGCTGAAGGCAATTGGCAAGAGATTGGCTATCGTGATGGTATCAAAGGCCACACTCAGCGTTCGTATTCAGAGATGACTGAGCTTGGCGCAGTCGATCAAGCGAGTTACACAGAAGGTTATCACCTAGGTGTGACTGAATATTGTAATCCGAACCATGCTTATCAGATTGGTTTATCTGGTCAGGTGTATGAAGGCGTGTGTTCTGGTACGGAAGACGCTCAACGTTTCCGTATGGAATGGCAACGCGGCTGGGACGAGTTCTCAAACGACTATTAAGCCCAAGCTAGCGATAAAAAATTAAAACTAAAAAAAGACCAGTACCGCGTGTGTGCTGGTCTTTTTGTATGCCGCGAGAGTAACGCTCACAACAGTATAATACCAATCGTAGTAAATAACTGGTCATCCTAGCTGGTTAAAACACTCGATAACATCGTTAGAAATTTTGATTGTAGAATAACTACTTATCGAAAATTTCTGCCTTGTTCTCAAGCATTTTTCCTGCGCTATTTATGAGCACTTACTTACTGTGATTGGTATCAGCAGATTACTGATTATTCTCAACCGCTTTTCTCAAGAAACCATTTTGCTTATCAAGCTGAGCCTTGGCCAATTCTAAATCTAGCCCTGTTAGAATCATCAAAATAGATAACTTCACATCGTAATCAGTCGTTTTAAGTGTCGAAACTGCCAGAGCTTTGTCGCACTCCGTTGCTTGGATAACGATACGAGCAGCGCGGGCAACCAACTTTTCATTGGTCGCTTTTACGTCGACCATCAGATTTTGGTAGCTCTTACCGATACGAATCATGCTGGCTGTGGTCAGCATATTAAGCACCAACTTTTGCGCCGTACCTGATTTGAGTCGTGTTGAACCTGTTAATGCTTCTGGGCCAACCACCGGGCTAATTGCGATTTGAGCGACTTCAGCAATTGGAGAGTCAGGGTTACAAGACAATGCAACCGTTACTGCGCCAAGCTGATTGGCATAGTTGAGTGCACCAATCACGTAAGGTGTACGACCGCTCGCAGCAATGCCCACCACGACATCATTTTCTGAAAACTGAATCGCTTTCAGATCTTCAATACCGAGAGTCAGCGAGTCTTCTGCACCTTCTTTGGCTTTTAAAATCGCCTCTGGTCCGCCAGCAATTAGGCCGATAACCATCTTGTCTGAGACGCCGAAAGTCGGTGGGCATTCTGAGGCGTCTAACACACCTAATCGACCACTGGTGCCTGCGCCCATATAAATCAGTCGACCACCGTTTTGAAATGCATGAGCAATTTTATCTACCGCTTTCGCGATCTGTGGCAGTTCAGCTTCAATCGCCAGTGGGACTTGCTTGTCTTGTTGGTTAATCTTTTCAACCACTTCGAGAGAGGTGAGCAGATCAATATCCATAGTATCAGGGTTTCTCCCCTCCGAAACGAGGTGCGAGAGCGCTGATATGAGAGCGTCGTTACTCATAATGATCCTTAAATGGTGATTCTAAAATGATGGTTCTAAAGTTGTTCAGTCAGCACGATAGAGAACGCCTAGAGAGGCAGCTCTGCTTGCGCCAGTCACTTCTGGTAAATTGCTTGGCAGTTGATGAATATGACGTTGAGCAAGCCACGCAAAAGCCATCGCTTCCATGTAATCGGCATCCACGCCTTTACTGGTGGTTGAATCAACATCCCAACTTGGAAGCAGTTCAGACAGTCTCTTCATCAACAATGGATTTCGTGTACCACCGCCACACACATACAGTGCAGGCTGGTTACCCAAGCGATAAGTCTCCACTTCATTGGCTATCGTCAATGCGGTGTATTCACAAAGCGTGCGCTGAACATCTTCTACTGCAAGATCTTTAAATTCTGTTAATTGTTGCTCTAGCCAAGGTAGGTTGAATAGTTCTCTGCCGGTGCTTTTCGGTGGCATTTGAGATAGATAAGATTCATTTAGCAACTGTTTGAGCAAGGCTTGATTGAGTTGGCCTTTAAGCGCAAATTGCGCATCACGGTCAAACTTCTCGCCTATATGTTTATCAACCCAAGCGTCCATCAACATATTGCCCGGGCCAGTATCATAACCAAGTGTTGGCTGATTTGGGCGGAGCACTGAAATATTCGAGATACCACCAATATTTAACACCACAACCGAGCTGTCTTGCGGGTGGAAAATCGTATGGTGGAAAGCAGGGACTAATGGCGCACCTTGTCCGCCTAACGCCATGTCTTTACGTCTGAAATCGGCAACCGTTTGAATCTGTGTTTTAGCGGCAATGATGTTGGCATCACCCAACTGCATGGTAAATGGAGATTCGCCGCTTGGCTGGTGGAATACCGTTTGACCATGATTACCAATCGCAGTCACAGAAGATGCAGGTGTACCTGACTTTTCGAGATGTTGCAAAACCGCATCAGCAAACAGATGGCCAAGCTGGTGGTCGAGTTCGCCAATAGCAATCAAATCGGTTTTCTGACCAATACAGACTTCAAGCAGGCGCGCTTTGAGGTCATCAGGCATTGGAAACTCATCATGAGCAAGCAATGTGATGCGCGTATCTTCAATCGACACTAAGGCCGTATCAACACCGTCCATGCTCGTCCCTGACATCACACCGATATACAGTTCTTTATGATCCATTCCTAAGCTCTTGCACTGCATTCTTAAAGTCTTCCACAGATTGGTTTAAAAACATTGTAAAGCAAATTTAAAGAGAATAATCTCGGGAAGTTTATGAAATTAGGTTTAATAAGGGATAAATATGGGACCGTTGTGGGTTGATGTTGCAGGCTACGAGCTGACAGCTGAAGACAGAGAAATTTTGGAGCACCCAACTGTTGGTGGTCTCATCTTATTTGCTCGAAACTACCACGATAGCAAACAGCTATCGGCGTTAAACAAAGAGATCCGCAAGGTAGCGAAACGTCCTATTTTGATTGGTGTTGACCAAGAAGGTGGCCGAGTTCAGCGCTTCCGCGATGGCTTTTCAATTATCCCAGCTGCTCAGGAATTTGCGACCAAGAATAATGGCGAACAGTTAGCAGAACAAGCGGGTTGGTTGATGGCGGCAGAATTGATTGCCCATGATATCGATCTGAGCTTTGCGCCAGTATTAGACAAAGGCTACGACTGTAAAGCGATTGGTAGCCGAGCGTTTGGTGAAGATATTGATACCATTGTTCGTCATAGCAGCGCTTTCATCAAAGGCATGAAGTCGGTTGGCATGGCGACGACAGGCAAGCACTTCCCTGGACACGGTGGCGTGATTGCTGACTCACACTTAGAGACGCCATATGACCCTAGAGACGATATCTTTGAAACCGACATGGCAATCTTTAAGGCGCAAATTGAAGCTGGAATATTGGATGCCATGATGCCAGCTCACGTGGTTTTCTCTCACTATGATGATCAACCAGCGAGCGGTTCACAGTATTGGCTACAAAAAGTATTGAAGCAGCAGCTTGGATTCAAAGGCTTGGTGTTCTCCGACGATTTAACGATGGAAGGCGCTGCCATAATGGGCGGACCAGCCGACAGAGCGAAAGCGGCTTTGAATGCAGGTTGTGACATGGTGTTGATGTGTAATAAACGAGATGCACAAATTGAAGCTCTGGATCACTTAGCGATTCAAGAGGTGCCTTTAGCCAACTCATTGCTTAAAAAACACAGCTTTGATTTGTCGACACTTCACTCGGATGCTAGGTGGAAAGAGACCTCAGAGACGATTAAGCGAATGCTAGGTAGTGAGTGATAAATAAACACATAATAATTTTAGATAAGGCGATATGATAAATATCGCCTTTTTTGTATGTGTGATCCGTGGTTTAAACCTATTTACCTCTTAGAGTGAGTTAAAGTTAATGTGTAAATATTAATTTACATCGAATGTTTTTTATTGTTTACACTTGCAATCGTTTTTTTAGCTGTTATTGTGTTTTTAAAGATTGTTAGCCCAAATGGAAATGTTGGGTGTAAAAATAAATATACAGGTTGAGTTATGCAGAAAAGTGAATTAAGCAATGTCAATATCATCGACGAACAGGTACTGATTACTCCTGAGGAGTTAAAAGCAAAACTGCCTTTGAGTGATAATGCTCGTCGTTTCATTCAAGAGTCTCGTCAAACTATCGCAAACATCATTCATAAGAAAGATCATCGCATGCTTGTTGTATGTGGCCCATGTTCTATCCATGACATTGAAGCTGCGAAAGAGTACGCGAAACGCCTTAAAGCCTTATCTGAGCAACTTAGCGATCAACTGTATATTGTTATGCGTGTTTACTTTGAGAAACCTCGTACCACTGTCGGTTGGAAAGGTTTGATCAATGACCCTCATCTAGACGGCACTTTCGATATTGAGCATGGTCTGCATGTTGGCCGTGAGCTACTTGTTGAACTCGCTGAGATGGAAATCCCACTAGCGACTGAAGCATTAGATCCAATCAGCCCGCAATACCTAGCAGATACCTTCAGTTGGGCGGCAATTGGCGCTCGTACGACTGAATCTCAAACTCACCGTGAGATGGCAAGTGGTCTTTCAATGCCAATCGGTTTTAAAAACGGTACAGATGGCAACCTAGGCACTGCAATCAATGCAATGCAGGCGGCTTCTTCTAGCCACCGTTTCATGGGTATCAGCCGCGAAGGTCAAGTTGCACTACTAACAACGCAAGGTAACCCAAATGGTCACGTGATTTTACGTGGCGGTAAGCAGACGAACTACGATTCAGTATCGGTACACGAATGTGAGCAAGAGCTGGGTAAATCTGGTTTAGAGGCCGCGCTAATGGTCGACTGTAGCCACGCGAACTCTCGTAAAGATTTCCGTCGCCAACCTTTAGTTGCAGAAGATGTGATTCACCAAATTCGTGAAGGCAACAAGTCGATTATCGGCCTGATGATTGAAAGCCATATTAACGAAGGAAACCAATCTTCGGATATACCTCTCAATGAGATGAAATACGGCGTTTCTATTACCGACGCGTGTATCAATTGGGATTCAACTGAGGCACTATTGAAACATGCACATACGGAATTAGTCCCGTTCTTAGAGAACCGCTTGAAAGGTTAGTCAGAGTTTTAAATTTAAGTGCCTCATCTAATGGGGCATTTTAAGATCTGTTGCTAGCGAACCTGCGTGATTGTGGGCTTATAGATTGGCACGGGCTTATAGATTAGTAAGGAATAAAATGGCCGTTGAACTGAACGAATTACGCGACCAAATCGATGCTGTCGATAAACAAATGTTGGATTTACTGGCTCAACGCCTTGCTCTAGTAGAGAAAGTAGGCGAAGTAAAAAGTGAACATGGTTTACCTATTTATGTACCAGAACGTGAAGCTGCGATGCTGGCATCTCGTCGTCAAGAAGCCGAGAAAATAGGGGTTCCACCACAGTTAATCGAAGATATTTTGCGTCGTACTATGCGTGAGTCTTATGCCAGTGAGAAAGATTCTGGCTTTAAGTGTCTTAACCCAGAGTTACGTTCAGTGGTTATCGTTGGTGGTAATGGTCAACTTGGTGGCTTGTTTGGTCGTATGTTCAAACTGTCTGGCTACGAAGTGAAGATCCTCGGCAGCCAAGATTGGGATAAGGCCGACGAAATCTTAGATAATGCTGGGCTTGTGGTTGTTACGGTTCCAATTCACCTAACGGAAGGTGTGATTGCGAAACTAGGTAACCTACCAAGCGATTGTATTCTATGTGATTTGACGTCAATTAAATCTAAACCTCTGCAAGCAATGATGAACATGCACCGAGGCCCAGTGGTTGGATTGCACCCAATGTTTGGCCCTGATGTTCCAAGCCTTGCGAAACAAGTGATTGTTTACAGTGATGGCCGTGGTGCTGAAAGCTACCAATGGCTACTGAATCAATTTGGTATTTGGGGCGCGAGTCTTTGCCAGATGGATGCAGCTGAACACGATCACGGCATGACATTAATTCAAGCACTTCGTCACTTCACCTCTTTTGCTTACGGCTTACACCTGAGTAAAGAGAACCCGAACATTGATCAACTTCTGAAGCTAAGCTCGCCAATCTACCGACTTGAGATTGCGATGGTTGGTCGTTTGTTTGCTCAAGACCCGAACTTGTACGGTGATATCATTCTGTCTTCGGATGAGAATATTGAGATGATTCGACGCTTCCATAGCTGTTTCGGAGAAGCGTTAGAAATCCTAGATGGCAAAGATAAGGCTAAATTTGTTGACAGCTTCAACCAAGTGAGTGATTGGTTTGGTGACTACTCACAACAATTCTTGCAAGAGAGCCAAAGTCTTCTAAAACAAGCACATGACTCGATTCATCGTGGTTAATACGATTTGAAATCATAAAAAAGAGCGACCATCTGGTCGCTCTTTTTGTTTGTACTGAACGCTATGAAAGTATTTGGCCTACAGTAGGCTAAAAGCAATTAGATCATCATAGGCCAAATCAACAGCTCTTAGCCCTTAACAACTAGCTAGCTATTAACAACTAGTTAGTCGTAATAGGCTTCTTACTCTCTTCACTCGATACGGTGTCGATGGTCGAGCTAATGTAAGGCACGTTAGTCAGGTTGATCTGCAAGCGAACCACATTATCAATCAGTTGAACCAGTGGGCCCCACTTAACCTTTTTCTCTTTCTCGAACACGTAGTTGAAGTTTTCAGGCGTCCAATCCATCAAGTATTGAGGGTTCAGTGAACGACCAAGGAAGCGTACTTCATAATGCAAGTGTGGGCCGGTTGAGTTACCTGAATTACCGCAGCTCGCGATGACATCGCCTTTACTCACAAACTGACCGCTACGTACCTTGAACTTCTGTAGGTGCGCATAAGAACTCATGAAACCAAACGAGTGACGCATAGTAATAAAGTTGCCGAAGCCTTTTTTACTTGGGCGTACTGTTTCAATGACTCCATCTGCGGGCGCGACAATATCTTCACCACGCTTACACGTTAAATCGATACCAGTATGTACATGGCGTTTCCCTGAAATAGGGTTAGTGCGGCTACCATAAGAAGAAGAGATACGTTGATAAGCCATCGGACTGTCGTTTGGAATCAAGCGGAACATTGTGGCTCTTACTGCTGAATCGACTGCAGCCGCATCAATGCGATCTTCTAAAGAAATATCATCGGTAAGCAGTTCTTCATCAGCAAGACCCAGTACTGATTCCACATCGAATACACGCTTACCAAGTAGCTGAATCGTGCCTTCTTTCTCGGTCAGTGTTTGCGATAGCGAATGGTTGGTTTCTACTTGCTCAGCATAAAGAAACTCAGTTTGTTCTTTTTCAACAATCAGCGTTTCAATCAACTGTTGGGCATCACCCGCTTGTAGCGCGAGTTCTTGTTTACTCTCTAAGTGCATGTACGCCGCTCCGCCAATTAATAGCGGTACTGAAAAAATGGCAGTAGTGCAAATGAGCACAGCCTTACGGCCGAAGTAAAACGTCTGTTCCCCCTGACTAGAGGGAATAGTAATGGATAGTTTTTTAGACATGGTTCTGTATTAACTAAATGCTTCTAATAGAAAAAGGGTAATGGAGATGTCACTCACTACCTAAGTCGGTAAGGTGTTCAATCTCTCTATAAAGCAGTTCATCGTCGCCAACATTAAGCTCTACAAGACGCTTAAGGTGGCTGATACTATCAATATCTAAATGCTCTATGCGTAAACGCATTGAGGTATTGATGGTAGAGACTATCGTTGCTTCTAACTGAATATTGATATCACTGTTTTCGAGTTTAAAGCTCACTTGAACAGAGACATCATGGCTAAGTTGTTTTGATTCATTGCATTGAATGAGTAAACCATGGAGTGATAAGTCTTGCACTGAGCCTGATACATTTACGTGTCCTTGTGAGATCTCAGTCGGGACTTGATAAATAACTCGTGAAAATTGACGTCTTTCAACCATAAGTAATCTCTCTATATCGATGCATTACACGTAAGCCAGATATATCAAAGGCCGCTATTATCGCGGCCTTTGTTCAAAATACAAGCTTATTTACTTAGCTATACGCTTGTACTTGATACGGTGCGGTTCTGCCGCTTGTGCGCCTAGAGTCTGCTTAAGCCACTCAGTGTACTCAGTATAGTTACCTTCGTAGAAGTTAACTTGACCTTCATCACGGTAGTCTAAGATATGGGTCGCAATACGGTCAAGGAACCAACGGTCATGCGAGATAACCATTGCACAGCCAGGGAATTCAAGCAGTGCTTCTTCAAGAGCACGTAGCGTTTCAACGTCAAGGTCGTTGGTAGGCTCATCGAGTAGCAGTACGTTACCGCCCGCTTTTAGCAGTTTCGCTAAGTGAACACGGTTACGTTCACCACCAGAAAGCTCACCGATGATCTTCTGTTGGTCGTTGCCTTTAAAGTTGAAACGAGAACAGTAAGCACGCGCAGGGATTTCGAAGTTGTTGATCTTAATGATATCAGCGCCTTCAGAGATCTCTTGGAATACTGTCTTAGTGTCGTCCATGCTGTCACGGAACTGATCAACAGAAGCAAGTTTAACGGTTTCGCCTAGTTCAACTGTACCTGAATCTGGCTGTTCTGCGCCGCTTAGCATCTTGAATAGTGTTGATTTACCTGCACCGTTGGCACCAACGATACCGACGATAGCGCCCTTAGGCATGCTGAACGATAGGTCGTCGATAAGAACGCGATCGCCAAACGATTTAGTTAGGTTGTTCACTTCAAGAACTTTGTCACCTAGACGCTCACCTGGCGGGATGAACAGTTCGTTGGTTTCGTTACGCTTCTGGTATTGGCCAGTCGTCAATTCTTCAAAACGAGCCATACGAGCTTTAGACTTAGCTTGACGGCCTTTAGGGTTTTGACGAACCCATTCAAGTTCTTTTTCGATTGTCTTTTGACGTGCGCTTTCGCCCGCTTTTTCTTGCTTAAGACGCTCGTCTTTTTGCTCTAGCCAAGACGTGTAGTTACCTTCCCATGGGATACCTTCACCACGGTCAAGCTCTAGAATCCAGCCAGCTGCGTTGTCTAGGAAGTAACGGTCGTGGGTAATCGCCACAACTGTACCACTGTAATCAACTAGGAAGTGCTCAAGCCATGCTACTGATTCTGCATCCAAGTGGTTGGTTGGTTCATCAAGAAGCAGCATGTCTGGCTTTTCAAGAAGTAGACGACAGATAGCAACACGACGACGCTCACCACCTGATAGGAATTCAATTTTCGCATCCCACTCTGGAAGACGAAGTGCATCAGCAGCACGCTCTAGAGCTGTCTCTAGGTTGTGACCGTCTTTTGCTTGAATCAGTGCTTCTAGTTCGCCTTGCTCTTTAGCCAGTGCATCGAAATCTGCATCTGGTTCTGCGTAAGCTGCGTAAACCGCATCGATACGCTTAAGTGCGTCCGCAACGTCAGAAACCGCTTCTTCTACGATTTCACGAACCGTTTTTGATTCGTCTAGTACTGGTTCTTGCGGTAGGTAACCTACTTTAAGGCCTTGTTGTGCACGTGCTTCACCATCAATATCAGTATCAATACCAGCCATGATACGTAGTAGGGTAGATTTACCTGAACCATTTAGACCCAAAACACCGATTTTAGCGCCAGGAAAAAAGCTAAGAGAAATGTCTTTAAGAATTTGACGCTTAGGTGGAACAGTTTTGCTCACCCGAGACATGGTATATACGTATTCAGCCATTGCCGATCGATCCTAATTATTGTTCAAAATTGTCTGCTATTTTATACCAATATCCTCAAAGATGTTACTCCTAGGACAGAAAAGCCACTCTTGAACCAATCCTTACCTATTATTGTCACATTGGTCATTAAAACTATATTTAATAGGCTTCTGAGGCGAAGTGTTAAATATTAATAATATTTACACTCAAATCCTTTACATTTGATGTGATGTCGGGCGTAAATAGACTTCACGTATTCATACACGCACTAAGGAAAGAGCGAATGTTTTTCCGCATTGGTAATACGAAAATTGCTGTGGCTGCATCGGCAATTTTGTCTTCGGTTTCACTGGCTCCGGTCGCTATGGCTAGCAATGCCTCCGAGCTTGAAATGCAGCGTGACGTTTATGATAGAGCGCAAGAGGTTTTAGATAACCGTGACCTAAAAGCTTACTCCGCGTTACGTAACAAAATTCAAACATACCCTTTAACACCTTATACCGATTATCGTGCCTTTTTATTAGGTTTAGGTGAACGTACGCCAGCAGAGGTCGATGCTTTCATTGAAGAGAACAAGGCATTGCCTTTCTCCAATCGAATGCGCGCACCTTATTTGGACTCATTGGCTTCTCAAAAACAGTGGAAGACGATCCTTGAGTTTCAAACCAAAGAGCCTGTTGGTGAAAAATACCAATGTATTTATTATCGAGCGCATTACGAGCAAGGTAACCAAGAGCTTGCCTTTAAAGGAGCTAAACAACTTTGGTTGAGTGGCAGTGGTGTTGATGACGCTTGTGACCCTTTATTTAAAAGCTGGGCTCAAGCTGGGCTAAGAACTGATGAGCTGATTCTGGATAGAATGCTGCTAGCGTTCGAGGGCCGTAACGGTAAGTTAATGAGCTATCTGATTAAGCAATTGGATCATGATGAGTCAATTGCTCAAGCGAAGCAGATGAAGACGTTGTACAACAAGCCTGAAAATGTACTCGCGTTTGCTAAAAAACACCCAGCGAATGAATTCTACCAAGCTCAAACCGAGTTTGCTTTCGAGAAGCTAGCAAGGAAATCATCAAGCAGTGCTCAAAAGGTGTTTGATGATGTCATCAAGGCTCAGAAGTTTTCGAAAGAGAAATCTCAAGAGCTAGCCGATTACCTAACGTTTCGTCTAATCAACACCGACTCTGAAGCGTTGATGGTGTGGCGAGACAAAATGCTCGCGAGTTCATCAAAGCAAGTTCTGCTGGAGCGACGTGCTCGCTTAGCGATTCAACATGCCGATTGGACGGGTTTGAAAGAGTGGATAGCGCGCTTGGATGATAAACATCAGGCTTCGCTTCGTTGGCAATATTGGCAGGGCAGAGCTGAAATCGCCACGGGCGATACTGACAAAGGCAATAAGCGACTGTCAGATATCTTGGGTCAGCGTAATTTCTACAGTGTGGCTGCGGCTAAGCAGCTAGGTAAGCCAGTTCAATATCCAACATCGACACTTAAATACAATGCTGAAACAGTGAAGCCATTCGACACCTCTTTAGTGCGTATTGGCGAACTGATTGACCGAGATAAAATTGCGGCAGCGAAGAGTGAATGGCGCTGGTTATTAACTAATGCAGACAAAGACCAAAAAGCGATGCTTGCGGCTCATGCTGCGACACAGCGATGGAATCACTTTACCGTAACAGCGAGTATCTCTGCGAAGATGTGGGATAACATTGCGCTGCGCTTCCCTGTTGCTCATAAGTGGTGGTTTAACTTCTACGCTGAAAAGCACGATCTCGATCCAATCACTTTGATGTCTTTAGCAAGACAAGAGAGTGCGATGGATTCAGAGGCTCGTTCTCCAGTTGGCGCGCGTGGCATCATGCAAATTATGCCCAAGACGGCGCAATACACGGCGAACAAACACAAGATTAAGTATCAGGGCAGCGATGATCTTTATGATGTCGGCAAGAACATTGAGATTGGCAGTCACTACTTAGATGGTTTACTCGCTCAATATGATGACAACCGTATCTTTGCGTTTGCGGCTTATAATGCAGGACCTAGCCGTGTGAAACAGTGGCGTTCACGCAGCGATGAAAAGCTCGATGCCTTTGCATTTATCGAAATGATCCCATTCAAAGAGACTCGCGGTTACGTCCAGAATATCTTGATGTTTGAGACCTACTATCGAGATATCTTGGGTGAGAAAGGGACGTTTTTAGCGCCCCATGAGGCAAAAACGAAATACTAAGCCTTCGGCATTTGGCCCGAAACTGAGTAAGAATAAAGGCAGTGAGTGCGAACCATTTCCACTTACTGCCTTTTTACATTGGATCGCATCAAGTGTTTCGGTATAAAGTGTTAAACGCTTTCAATCGTTAAGCGACTCTTTAAAGTCAGAATTTAAAAGTAAGTGTAGAGATATGGCATCACAACCTGAATATGATAATTGGCAACAACTGATGGACTTGGTAAAGACGGCTGTCGAAAAAGATCAGCACGAGCTGTTGTTGACCATGATGATGACACCAGACGAGCGAGATGCTCTGGTTGCTCGAATTAATATCTTCTGTGAGCTGATGAAAGGCGATATGTCTCAACGTCAGGTGAGTCAAATGCTGGGCGTAGGCGTCGCGACGATAACCAGAGGCTCAAATGAGCTAAAGGCCAAATCTGAACAAGAGAAGGCAGTGATCGCCGACCTGTTGCTAAAGTAATAACGGAATTAAGCTATCACTGAATAGTGAGAATACGAATTCGATAAAAACGCTAACTGAATGTTAGCGTTTTTTTGTTTCTGAAGATTATTCTCTGAGCTTCGAAATTTAACGAAGTACTAAATAGGAAAGTGCTCAGGATTCACAAATGGGATCAGAGCTAAAATTAAAGCCTGGTGGTAGACAGAACTGCGCGACAGTTGGTTATGTGTCAGTAGGCCAATGGCACCACCTTTCTGCTTGATATTATCGGTACCAAACACTTCATCCATCACATCCCCTAACTCGTTTGCATGCGCTAGTTTCTCAAGCACGGCTGGTGGCAGCATCAGGCTTGCTGAACGAGACTCGCCACGTTGACCATTCGCTTCGATCACCATCCAAGCAAAGGTAACGTTTGTTTCTATTCCCGCTTCTAGACCAACATAGAAGTCTGCATCAGGCTGAGCTTGAGTTGCATTGTGAACACGATTCACGGCACCTTGATAGGTTTCGTCATTGCTCATCGGTTGATCGGCGACACCACTAGGGACGCTGATGCCTTTGAAATCAAATTCAGTATCAGGAAAAGCAGATAAGAACGCACTTTTAACGGCGTTAATTTTAGCTGGGTTCAGCGATGCGATGATTACAGATTTCATGTGTCGGATTCTTTTTGTTGTCGATTAGATTGAGTTGATGTTGTCGGTACCAGTCACTCAACTCTTCTAGTGGCATAGGTTTACCAAAGTAATAGCCTTGCAGCATATCGCACTGTGCATCCTGTAACCACTGGTGCATGCCTTGAGTTTCAATCCCTTCGGCGGTGACCTTTTTCCCCTGAGCATGACACAACCCGATAACCGGTTTTACGATGTTCTGGTTATCGGTCTCAATTAAGGTATCCAAAAACGCTTTATCCAATTTAATTTTCTGAGTTGGATACTGCACCAGTTGAGTGATGGAGGTGTAACCGGAACCAAAATCATCAATCGCCAGTCGATAGCCCATGCATGACAGTTCGTTCAGCAATGGAAAACCTTCTGAATTTGAGTAAAAGGTTTCAGTGATTTCAAAATCGATCAGGCTTGGTGGAATTCGATTTAACTCCGCGTGTTCTTTAATGAAACCCGCAAGGTGAGTGGTTTCAATGCCAGCAGAAGATAAGTTGATCGACAATTGAATCGAGTGATCAAATTGAGCCTGAAGTCGATGGAATGAAGCAAACGCATTCTGTATTACCCAGCGGTCAACATGTTCGAACAGCCCGGTTTGTTCGGCTATTGGAATGAACTCATCCGGTGGAACCAAACCAAGTTGCTTTGAATTCCAACGTAATAACACCTCAACGCCAATAACATCAGTCCCGGTAGAATCCATGTAGGGCATGTAAACGAGCCTGAATTCATCATCAAAATTCTTACCTCTAAGCGCACGTTCAATATCTGCTTGGCGCTGAATGGCTTTGTCTAAATCCCGTGAATAGTCAGCAAATTGGTTTTTACCGGCACGCTTGGCTTGGTACATCGCAGTATCTGCGTTGGAGAGTAGCTTCTCGATTGAGTTGCCATCATTGGGGTAGGTCGCAATACCAATACTGACCGTGATCGGGAAGCTGCCTGATTCGGTGATGAAGCCTTTTTGCAGTGGAGTCAGTAAATCATTCGAGAATCGATGTGCGACATTTCCTCGGTGACTAGGAGCGTTAATGTAGACAACGAACTCGTCTCCAGAAAGTCGGGCTGGCATACAATGAGCGTCGAACTCCGCTTTATAGTGACGACAAATATCTGAAATACGCTGAGCAAAAGAGACCAGAATCGAGTCGCCGATTTGATGTCCGTATTTGTCGTTCACAAACTTGAAGTTGTCCAAGTCAAAATAGAGAACCCAGGTTTCGGTATTGGAACTCGGTTTTGGCAACGATTGCTGAACGAAGGTTTGAAACTGATGCCTATTGGCTATTTGGGTTAACTGATCATTTTCGGCCAAGAGTTTGGTTTGCTGGTAGGTGTTGTCTAGCTCTTGGTACATGTCATAAAAACGCTGTGATAGGCGGCCAAGCTCGTCACGAGTGCCTAAGCGTTCAATGTTCTTACGTTGTTTCTTTTCGACTTGCTGTAGCTGTCGATCGAGTCGTGTTATTGGAGTAATCACAGTGCGAGACAGAAGCATGAGTAGCAGAGCGACAGTTACAAACGCAGACAGTGCAAATGACAAACTCAGCTTGTTCCAAATCGAATCGAGCTTGTTTTCTAACAGGAATTGCGCCGGATCGACCGTGGCGTACAGTTCTGGTGCAAGCTTGACTGAGTGGGTGACATCATTTTCCAATGAAACCGCTATGGATGTGAAGAACAAACTGGTTTGGTAGTCGAACTCTATTTGTTTTCTCAGCGCATTAAACTTGTCGAGAGAGACAGAGACAACAATAAAGAACACATCGTCGGGTTGATTGCTTGCGGTTGGGAAAATCGCTTTTCTATCTACCTTGTCGTAGTGAACCAACATCCCTTCGCCTTGGGAGTTTTGAATATAGTTGGTACTCGATGTTGCTAGGGTATCTTGATAGTGCTGGTCAACGTACTCCAATATCTTACTGTCAATCTGAGTGCGTGAGTCGTTGCTATTATCCGCGTAGTAACGCAGTTTTCGATCACCATTAAGAAGTGCTAAAGCTGTATAGCTTTCATCGTCATCTTGCAGGAAATGTATGGCTTCTCGAAGGTTACTGACCAGTTCAAGATCGCGAGATAGATTTTGATCAGTGAGAAAATAACGCTTCACCATATCACTCTGGGTCAAGGTGTAAGAGTAGCTATTGAGGAACGAACGAGATTGGCGAAAGTATCCGGCTAGTTTTTCCATGTTCAGCTGAAGTGCGTTGTCTTCGCGTTTGATGAAGCTACTTTTCTGTGTCGAATAAATAATATAGCTAGAAGCCGCGGTACTGATCAGTATCACAGGGGCTATCAGTAGTAAGATTTTAGTACTTAGCTTCATAGTTAATGACAACACTATTTATAATTTAAGCGCGTAAGTTTATGTTACTTAATGCTTACTCGCTATTAATTACACGTAGTTCGATGATTTCCTGTGAAGGGGGTAAGGTTTTGTCTTTATTGATAAAAAAGCTATTAATGAGTTTTTTGTTAGAAAGGCGTAAGCAGTGGAGCGAGTGTGCGTGCCGAATGTGCGAAACAAGTGAATTGTTTCTCAGGCATGCTAGGGTAAGTGTTCTTAGCTCGAATAGTATTCGGCTAGAGGGTGATTTAAGTATTTGGCCTACTGTAGGCCAAATACTTATGTTAGCTAAAAGCTGATACTCGCTCTCAGCTATGACAACTTAACTTGAGTCGCTTTGATGTTCTCACTTGGGTAGCAACCCAATACTTTCAGGTGGCGAGTAATGGCGGTTAGTTCCGTTATCGCTTGCTGCATATTATCTGAATCCAGATGCGCCTCTAAATCGACATAGAACATCTCTTCCCAAGGGTTACCCATGATAGGACGAGATTCTAGCTTGGTCATGTTGATGCCTAAGCGTTGCAGGATTAGTAGTGTCTCTACCAAAGAGCCCGCCTCTTGAGATGTCGACATGATGAGCGTCGTTTTCGCTGGTATTTGAGTTGATACTTCAACAGGTTTACGCGCCACAACAATGAAACGAGTGTGGTTTTCTGTTTGGTTTGCAATGTTGCCTTGGATTGGCTGAAGCCCATAAAGCTTGCCGCTCGATGCATTACCAATAGCAGCTACGTCGTTACCACCCAGTTCTTTAACCTTTTTCATTGCATCAGCGGTGCTTGCGCAAGACTCAAGGCTGACACCTTTAAGGCGGCTCAAGAACTCACTGCATTGTTGATGAGGTTGTGGGTGCGAGTAGAGCGTTTTGATGTCTTCTAATCGGATATCACTCTTAGCAAGGAGGCAGTGCTCAATCGGTTGAGAAAGTTCGCCAACAATGTATAGAGTCGTATGCTGTAGCAGGTCGTAGACCTCGTTAATTGACCCTGAACTGGTGTTCTCAATAGGTAGGACACCGTAGTCGGCATGGCCAGACTCTACTGTTGATGTGACTTCTTTGAAGTGATTACAGTTCAGCTCAATCAACTCCATATTCTTGCGGCTGAAGTATTCGCGGCTCGCAAGGTGAGAATATGATCCCTTAGAGCCTAAGAATGCAACGCGAGCCAATGGTTTGCGGCTTTGCGGGTTCGCTAGGTTTTGTAAATATGACTGCTGTAGTAAAACGGAATCTTCGATGATGGTGTGAAACAGCTTGGTAATGTATTGCGCATCCAATTCGTATTTATCTTTGCCATTGTTGATCAGCTTAACTAATAGTTGTTGCTCTCGTACTGCATCACGAACTGGTTTTGATGTCTCTACTTTGCTTTTAGCGACTTCGATACTTAGCTTGCGACGCTCCGAAAGTAACTTCAGGAGTTCGTCGTCTAAATCATTAAGACGAAGGCGGATATCATCCAGTGAAATTGAGCGGTCAGTCATAAATGTGTCCTTATAAAAAAGCCTCCCTAGTGTGGGAGGCTTCTTGTTCGTTTTTGACTTGTTTTTCTAAAACGACTTAGCCTCCGATTTACGGAAGAAAAAAGAAGTCAAAAATAAACAAAGATTGAGTGTGCATAAAAAGTGATTGTTTTATGAATGTTTAAACACAATAAGCAAGCGAGCTACGAGCGTCAAGCAAAAAAATAGCGCCCTGAGGCGCTATTTTTTAATCTATTCTCTTTCCTTATTCTACTTCAGCTTCTAGCTCTTCGATTTCAGGCTTTTCAGCGCGGCGCGCTTCTGGTTTATGGCGTAGCTTGTTGAGTTGACGCTCTAGTTTTTGTTCTACTTCGTTAATCGCTACGTAGAGGTCGTCATGAATTGATGAAGCAACAAGTTGGCCTTTTGGTACGGTTAGAACCGCTTCAAACTTCTTCTTCTTGTTTGGTTCTTCGCTAAAGCTCGCTTGGCAGCCAATGATGTCTACTTGCCATTTATCCAGCTTTTTAAATTTGCTTTCTATGTGATCACGGATTGCAGAGGTAATGTCGATGTTTTTACCAGTGATGTTCATTTTCATAGAAGTTTTCCTCTGTTGTATCCCTCATGGGTTAACTTCAGATTACGACTTTTAGGAATAAAGAATGTGATCTAGATCTTGTTTTGGTTGGGTGGGATAAGCATTAAAATCAAATGTGATCTTACGCAAGTCTTAGTGTCTTTTTGGCGAAAAATGCTTGTTATCCTTATGAAAAACGATAACTTGGAGGCAAGGCTTCGCTAAAAATTAAATCAGTTTTTAGGGGCGCCCTACAGCCTATGGAAAGTGCTTGATTGAAATTTACTCAATAGTGTTTTGTGATATAGGTCTCGCGATCTAGATCGCTACGTAAGCTTCTTCAGAATTAGATAAACAAAAGCCGCATAAGTATTCTTACGCGGCTTTTGTGTTTTTTAGCTTTACCTAATACCTTTGGCTCCCCAGCTCTGGGGTTGAGGCGATCCTAATCGTTAGTGTTCAGTAATCTCGCTGTGCCGTCCTCTCGGATAGCATTGATAGCTTGTAATTGTTTATAGATTACGAAGTAACGATTGATGTTGGCAACATAGGTTACGGGTTCTTTACTCACGTATTTGCGAGTGATGATTTCTACGTTTTTAAACCAGATGTTTGGGTTGTAACCTTTCTGCTTGGCAATGCGCCTCATCTTTCTGATCTTAGCGGGGCCTGCGTTGTAAGAAGCCAAAGTGAAGTAGATTTGATTGTCCGGTGATATTGCTGGGTCGTCAAAATATCGGTCTTTGATAAAGCGCATATACTTAACACCCGCATGGATGTTGTTATCCACCTTATGGATGTTCTTGATGTTGACGTTTTTATCTTTGGCGGTACTCGGTAATACCTGCATCACACCAATAGCCCCGCGATGAGAAACCCGGCTCTGATCCAATCCTGATTCTTGGAAACCTTGAGCTGACATCATCAAAGGATCAAATTCATACTTGCTCGAATACTTTTCAAAGACATCTGAGAGTTTAGCCACTCGGTCTACTTTATTGGGGTTGAGTGCTCGGCCTAACCAGCGAGTATTGTCGATGTATTTCTGGTAGATGACGTTTCCAAGCAGGGTGCCTGTTCGTGCGGTCTTGACGTATTTGTTTATCTCTTTCTTCAGTTGAGGGCTGTCTTTTCTCAAAGCCCAAGCAATACGACCATTTTCTCGCAAAGGTAAGTCGTTATGGACTTGAATGTTATCCATTACATCGATCCAGAGCTTGGCTTTATGGTTATCTAGAATTGTACCTTGTATATAACCTTGGTTAACCAACTCTATCAGCTCGTAGTCTTGTAATGACTCCTCGATAAAGTGGACATGCAGTGGTGGTAAACCTAGTTCGTTAAGCTCCTTATTGACTCTTTGTACACTCTCGAAGTAACTCGAGCTTGCTCGTATCCACACCTCTTTGCCGCTCAATTGCTTGATTTCGGTGATAGGTTCGGCTTTTTTCCCTGTGATAATGAGTTCTTTACCATCTTTAATCATCGGATCTGAAAAATCGATGGTTCGTAGTCGTTTGTCGGTGATCGTTAGGTTAGCGACAGCGACATCACCATAGCCAGACTCTAGAGAGGGAAGTAGATCATCTCGTTGCACGGGGATGATTTGAACATTGAGATAGGGATGTTTCTTACGAAGGCTTTTCTCAAAGTGGTAGAGCATTTCTGCCACGATGCCTTTTGGCTTGCCATCCTCGATGTAATAGAAACCAAGATCGGCAGACACGAGCACTCTAACCGTTCCTTTAGTTTTGAGCACATCCAAGTCACCCATGTAAGGCTTATTGCTTAATGGGGACAGTTCTAATGCGTAGGATAAGTGGCTAAATAGCGATATCCAGATAAATAATAACAACCTACTCACATCCACACTCCATGTTGATGTTTTGTTAAAAGTTATCTTTTGAAGATACTGTGTATTATGCGATCCATCAAGTTTGCGGTATGTAGATGAAAAAAAGCGCGCTAGTAAATTAGCGCGCTTTTTGGATTGAGATGTAAGAAGTTTGATTAAGGTAGTGGGTTTAACTCAATCAACTTTTCTGTTCTTAACACTGCGTCATCTAGGCCGAGTTGTTGATAAGCTTTTAGCTGGATATCTAAAGACTTACGTGCAGCAATGGTGTCTGGGTAAGTTTTTTGCAGCTCTTGCGTTCTGTTGATCGCAGCAATCCAAGCTTCGCGGCGCAGGTAGAAATCAGCGGTTGCTAAGTCATACTCTGCTAGGCGGTTCTTAAGTGCGAACATGCGTTTTTGTGCATCTTCAGCATAAGGGCTACTAGGGAAACGTTCGAGTAGTCGCTTGAAGTCAGCAAACGCTAGCTTCACTGGTTCAGGATCTCGGTCACTACGGTCGATATTAAAAATATCGTGCATGAAGTTTCGGTCTTGCGCCATGTGCGTTAAGCCGCGCATGTAAAGAACCCAGTCTTGTTTCTCATGCGTTGGGTTCAAACGTAGGAAACGTGAGATGGTAGCGAGGCCAAGTGCCAAGTCATCATTTTTGTAGTAAGCGTAAATCAGATCGAGCTGTACTTGCTCAGAATAGGCGCCGAATGGGTAACGTGAGTCTAGGGCTTCTAGCTTTTCTATTGCTGAAAGCCAGCTACCGCTCTGCAGTGATTCTTGAGCGTCAGAGTAGAGAACCGATGGTGGTACATCTGGCACTATCTCTTCACTACTTGAACAACCAACCAAGAGTGATACGGCTAATAGACCCGATAAAGTAAGGTGTTTCATGTCAGGCGTCGATTCCTTGAATTAAATATTTCGTAAGCTTCCGTTACTTTCTAACCAGTAACAGATACAATGATGCAATTATTCTATTTTATCCATACTAATGGGTATTAGTCTCACGGTTTTTAAAAAAGTTCGATATGGCTCAGCAGATCACATTAACAGACACAGTAAAAAGCAGCCAGTTAGGTCAACGTTTAGACCAAGCTGTCGCTGAACTATTTACCGATTTTTCTCGCTCTCGCATTAAAGAGTGGCTTCTTGACGGCAAAATCCAAGTGGATGGCGAAGTTATTACTAAGCCACGCATTAAGGTTTTGGGCGGTGAAGAGATCATCTTGCAAGCTGAACTTGCAGATGAAGAGCGCTGGGAAGCACAAGATATTCCGTTAGACATTGTCTACGAAGATGATGACTTATTGGTTATCAATAAGCCTCGCGATCTGGTTGTACACCCTGGCGCAGGCACACCGGATGGAACCATACTAAACGCATTGCTTTTCCATTACCCACAGATTGCAGAAGTGCCTCGTGCAGGTATTGTGCACCGTCTTGATAAAGACACAACAGGCCTTATGGTTGTGGCTAAAACGGTTCCAGCTCAAACTCGTCTTGTGCGTGCGCTTGCTAAGCGTCGTATTACTCGTGAATATGAAGCAATTGCAATTGGCAAAATGACTGCGGGTGGTGTTGTTGAGAAAGGCATTAGCCGTCATGCAACTAAGCGTACCTTGATGGACGTTAATGAATTGGGTAAGCCTGCGGTAACTCACTACCGTGTTGCGGAGCACTTCCGCGAACATACTCGTATTCGTCTGCGTCTAGAAACGGGTCGTACTCACCAAATCCGTGTTCACATGTCATACCTTCAGCACCCGCTGCTAGGTGACGTTGCATACGGTGGCCGTGCTCGTATTCCCAAAGGTGCATCTGAAGAACTAACGACTATGATTCGTTCTTTTGATCGCCAAGCACTGCACGCCGTTATGCTTAAATTTGTTCACCCAATTACAGGTGAAGAAGTTGAGTTCCACGCTCCTGTGCCAAATGACATGGTTGTGATGGCTGAAGCGTTACGTGTTGATGCTCGCGAAAACTTGGAAGACGACATTTAATTATGTCGATGATCATCCCTAACTGGAATGCACCCAAAAACGTGAAAGCATTTGCTTCTACACGTTTTGATGGTTTTTCTACTGGTGCGTATCAAGGATTAAACCTAGGTACGCATGTTGGGGATGATGCTTCGCTTGTTGAAAACAACAGAGCCTGGCTCAAGCAACACGCTAATATGCCTGCAGCTCCGGTATGGCTAAATCAAACTCACTCAACAGATGTCGTTACGGTTTTACACCCTACGGCAGATATTCTTGATGCTGACGGTGCATTTACCACAGCTAAAGGTGTTGTCTGTTCTGCGATGACAGCCGATTGCTTACCTGTAATCCTTACTGATACCAAAGGCACTCAAGTTGCTGCTGTTCATGCTGGTTGGCGTGGTCTTGCTGGTGGAATTCTTGAAAATGCCGTCGCAAAGTTTTCAAACTTAGGTTCAGATAATAAGATCATTGCTTGGCTTGGTCCTTCAATAGGCAAGCAAGCCTTTGAAGTAGGTGATGATGTGTTGGAAGCTTTCGTTCGTTTTGACCCTCAAGCTAAACTCGCATTTGAAGCCAAAGCTGAACCAGGGAAATGGCTAGCGAATATGTCTCAGCTTGCAACGCAAAGACTGAACAAAGTTGGTGTCACTTCTGTGACAGACTCCAACCTATGTACCTTCGCTGATGCTGATGCGTTCTATTCTTATCGTCGTGATGGTATTACTGGACGCCAAGCTACTTTTATTTGGTTAGAGTAACCTTTAGCTAGTGCAACCAGTCATCCAGTTCATTTATATTTTTATATCAGCTCTATTCTTCATTCTTATCCCTTGAAAATCCCAGTTACCGTATCCATCTTCTAACCATAAGATAAACATATCTAAGAGTAGGAAGGTTGGCATGCGTCTCGATCGATTCACTAGTAAATTCCAAATTGCGATATCTGATGCTCAGTCGCTCGCATTAGGTCGTGATCACCAATATATAGAACCTGTGCACCTAATGGTGTCTTTGCTTAATCAAGATGGTAGTGCAATTCGTCCATTGCTCACCATGCTGAATATTGATGTGGTTCAATTGCGTTCTAAATTGAGCGAAATATTAGACCGAGTGCCTAAAGTAAGTGGCATCGGTGGTGACGTTCAGCTATCGAATGCGATGGGAACGCTGTTTAACCTGTGTGATAAGGTCGCGCAAAAGCGTCAAGACAGTTATATATCTTCAGAAGTATTCCTACTTGCTGCTATTGAAGACAAAGGTCCTTTAGGAAGCCTACTTAAAGAGCTAGGTCTTACTGAGCAAAAATTATCTCAAGCTATTGAACAAGTTCGCGGTGGTCAGAAGGTCGATGACCCGAATGCGGAAGATAGACGCCAAGCACTCGAGAAGTTCACCATTGATCTGACCGAAAGAGCAGAGCAAGGCAAGCTGGATCCTGTTATCGGCCGAGACGACGAAATCCGTCGCACTATCCAAGTACTTCAACGCCGCACCAAGAACAACCCTGTCATTATCGGTGAACCAGGTGTCGGTAAAACAGCGATAGTCGAAGGTTTAGCTCAGCGTATTATCAACAATGAAGTACCTGAAGGTTTGAGAGGCCGACGTGTCCTTTCGTTAGATATGGGCTCTTTGATTGCCGGTGCTAAATATCGTGGTGAATTTGAAGAACGTTTAAAATCAGTTCTTAACGAATTGTCGAAAGAAGAGGGCAACATCATTCTCTTCATCGATGAAATTCACACCATGGTAGGTGCGGGCAAAGGCGAAGGCTCTATGGATGCGGGTAATATGCTGAAACCAGCATTGGCTCGTGGTGAACTTCACTGTGTAGGTGCAACCACACTCGATGAATACCGCCAGTATATAGAGAAAGATCCTGCGTTAGAGCGTCGATTCCAAAAAGTGATAGTCGATGAGCCAACTGTGGAAGACACGGTTGCTATTCTTCGTGGTTTGAAAGAGCGCTATGAACTTCACCATCATGTAGAAATTACCGACCCTGCGATTGTCGCGGCGGCAACCTTATCCCATCGATATGTTTCTGATCGCCAATTGCCGGATAAGGCGATTGATCTGATTGATGAAGCGGCTTCGAGTATCCGTATGCAGATAGACTCAAAACCTGAGTCGCTAGATAAGCTCGAGCGTAAAATCATTCAATTGAAGATCGAGCAGCAAGCTCTTACTAATGAGAATGACGAAGCCAGTGAAAAACGCCTTCGAACATTGCAAGAAGAGCTTTCTGACAAAGAACGAGATTTCGCAGAGCTTGAAGAAGTGTGGAATGCAGAGAAAGCCGCGCTTTCTGGCACGCAACACATCAAGTCAGAGCTAGAGCAAGCCCGCATGGATATGGATTTTGCGAGACGTGCTGGTGATCTTAACCGAATGTCTGAATTGCAATACGGTCGAATCCCAGAATTAGAGAAGCAGTTAGATCTTGCAACTCAAGCTGAAATGCAAGAAATGACGCTACTGCGTAATAAGGTCACGGATGCAGAAATTGCAGACGTGCTATCGAAGCAAACAGGCATCCCTGTTTCTAAAATGCTAGAAGCTGAGAAAGAGAAGCTTCTTAAAATGGAAGGTGTTCTGCATAAGCGCGTTATTGGCCAAGCGGAAGCCGTCGAAGTGGTATCGAATGCGATTCGTCGTAGCCGTGCAGGTTTATCTGATCCGAATAAGCCGATTGGCTCTTTCTTATTCCTTGGTCCAACTGGCGTTGGTAAAACCGAGTTGTGTAAAACACTCGCGAACTTCATGTTTGATAGTGATGATGCAATGGTGCGTATCGACATGTCTGAATTTATGGAGAAACACTCTGTTGCTCGTTTGGTTGGTGCCCCTCCGGGTTACGTTGGATATGAAGAAGGTGGCTACTTAACAGAAGCGGTACGTCGCAAGCCTTACTCAGTGATTTTGCTCGATGAAGTAGAGAAAGCGCATCCGGATGTTTTCAATATCTTATTGCAGGTGCTTGATGATGGACGCTTAACCGATGGACAAGGTCGTACAGTTGATTTTAGAAACACGGTAGTGATCATGACATCCAACCTTGGCTCTTCGAGAATTCAAGAGAACTTCAATACGCTCGACTACCAAGGAATAAAGAATGAAGTGATGGAAGTGGTAGGTAAACATTTCCGTCCTGAGTTTTTGAACCGAGTTGATGAAAGCGTGGTGTTCCATCCATTGGGTCAAGAGCACATTCAGTCGATAGCCGCTATTCAGCTTGAGCACCTTAAGAAGCGAATGGAAGACAATGGTTATGAGCTTGAAGTTTCGGATAAAGCACTCAAGTTGATTTCTCAAGTTGGTTTTGATCCAGTATATGGTGCACGACCTTTGAAAAGAGCGATTCAACAAAGTGTCGAGAACCCGTTAGCGAAAGCGATATTGGCAGGAAAAATTAATCCAGATAAGAAAGTACAGCTATTAGTAAACAACGACCGCATTATTGCTCACCAATAGTTGAAGTAAGAACGGTAGGTACGATTGGCCGAAATTAAGGCTTGATCGTACCTATTTTGAACGCTTTGTGTGAATAGTGTTCGAACGGTCGCCCGTGGCGGCTTTTTTTTGTTTTTGGCCTTGTGCAAAGGATTATTCTCTCTATAATGCGCCTCCGTTGCCAAGGATAACCAAGCGGTTTGAACTGAGTAACAAGACGGTGATAAGCATTTAAGATGCTTTGAAAAATTAGCTGGAAAAAGTGTTTGACACTGGAATCCAATCCGCTAGAATGGCCGTCCACTTCGAGAGGCTCCTTACTAAAGGAACGCTCAACAAGTAAAGCTCTTTAACAATTTAAACCTATCAATCTGTGTGGGCACTCGTTGATGAATATCAAAACGTTTTATCGTTAGATAAAACAGATTCTTCGGAATCAAAATTGATTTC
>NZ_JBFRRH010000105.1:0-9280 GCF_041472995.1 Vibrio sp. 10N.261.46.A3
CAGATTCGCCGAACGTTGTCATACCGATGATCTTGCCACCGAAACCAACGTACTTGTACCAGAAGTCAGCGATGCCAGCTTCTACTGCGATACGTGCAGTTACATCAGATGGAAGTACAGACTCACGGTATTCAGCATCTTGCTTGTCGAACGCGTCAGTTGCAGGCATAGATACTACGCGTACTGCTTTACCTTCAGCGGTTAGTTGTGCAGCAGCTTCAACTGCAAGCTCAACTTCAGAACCCGTTGCAATGATGATTAGTTCTGGCTTACCAGCACAATCTTTCAGGATGTAACCACCCTTAGCGATGTTAGCTACTTGCTCAGCGCTACGATCTTGTTGTGCAAGGTTTTGACGAGAGAAGATTAAAGATGAAGGACCATCTTTACGCTCAATAGCCAGTTTCCAAGCAACTGCTGATTCAACTTGGTCACATGGACGCCATGTGCTCATGTTTGGAGTTAAACGTAGAGAAGCGATCTGCTCAACCGGTTGGTGAGTAGGACCATCTTCGCCAAGGCCGATAGAGTCGTGCGTGTAAACTTGGATGTTCTGAACTTTCATCAGAGCAGCCATACGCATTGCGTTACGAGCGTATTCCATGAACATTAGGAACGTTGCGCCGTATGGTACGAAACCACCGTGCAGAGCGATACCGTTCATGATAGCCGTCATACCGAATTCACGTACACCGTAGTGGATGTAGTTACCAGAGAAGTCAGTTGCTTCAAGAGACTTAGAACCAGACCACATAGTTAGGTTAGAAGGCGCAAGGTCAGCAGAGCCACCCATGAATTCTGGAAGCATTTGACCAAACGCTTCTAGTGCGTTTTGAGATGCTTTACGTGAAGCGATGTTTGCAGGGTTAGCTTGAAGATCAGCAATGATTGCGTTTGCTTTCTCTTCCCACTCAGCTGGAAGTTCGCCGTTAGTACGACGTTTGAATTCTGCTGCTAGCTCAGGGTAAGCCGCTGCGTATGCGTCAAACTTTGCATTCCACGCTGCTTCTTTCGCTGCGCCTGCTTCTTTTGCATTCCACTCAGCTGCAATATCCGCTGGAATTTCGAAAGGACCGTGTTCCCAACCCAGTGCCGCTTTAGTTGCTGTGATTTCATCAGCACCTAGTGGAGCACCGTGACAGTCGTGCGTACCTGCTTTGTTTGGAGAACCAAAACCGATGATAGTTTTAGTACAGATAAGTGTAGGGCGAGGGTCCGCTTTAGCCGCTTCAATTGCTGCGTTGATAGCGTCAGAGTCGTGACCATCTACAGCTGGGATTACATGCCAGCCGTAAGCTTCAAAACGCTTAGGTGTATCGTCAGAGAACCAACCTTCAACTTCACCATCGATAGAGATACCGTTGTCATCCCAGAAAGCAACCAGCTTACCAAGACCAAGCGTACCTGCTAGCGAACATGCTTCGTGAGAGATACCTTCCATCAGACAGCCATCACCCATGAATGCATAAGTGTAGTGGTCTACGATGTCGTGGCCTTCTTTGTTGAACTGAGCAGCAAGCGCTTTCTCAGCCATTGCCATGCCAACAGCGTTCGTGATGCCTTGACCTAGAGGACCAGTCGTTGTCTCGATACCAGGAGCGTAACCGTACTCTGGGTGACCTGGAGTCTTAGAGTGCAGTTGACGGAAGTTTTTCAGGTCTTCAATTGAAAGCTCGTAACCTGCAAGGTGAAGCAGAGAGTAAATCAACATTGAACCATGGCCGTTAGACAAGATAAAACGGTCGCGGTCAGCCCACTCTGGGTTTGCTGGGTTGTGGTTCAAGTGGCCACGCCAAAGAACTTCAGCGATGTCAGCCATACCCATAGGTGCGCCTGGGTGGCCTGAATTTGCTTGTTGAACACCGTCCATGCTAAGTGCGCGGATTGCATTGGCTAGATCTTTACGAGAAGGCATGTCTGCTCCTGAGTACATAAGCGATTTAAAAAAGAGATAATTGCTAAAGTTTTCATTTTTATTAGCGCGGGTATTCTCTCAAACGACTATTGCGACTGCAAACGTTTTACTGGCATTTTAACGGTCATTTTTCGCAATTTTCGAACATTTACATCACTTGGCAGTGGCTTATCTCGATCGATACGCAAACGATTAGTTATGACATATCATAAAAAAGAGCTTGTAATTCGACCGCTGGAATTTAGAATAGCCGTCTAGATGTAGAAACACCTACAAAATATACTGTATTTGATGGCGGCGCTTCCTAGCTTGCGACGCCATAAACTATTTACACCAAAAACTAAAAGTGGAGCTCTCATGGCTAAGCACCTATTCACTTCTGAATCTGTTTCAGAAGGCCATCCAGATAAAATTGCAGACCAAATCTCTGATGCTGTTCTTGATGCCATCTTGGAACAAGATCCAAAAGCACGTGTTGCTTGTGAGACTTACGTTAAAACCGGCATGGTTATGGTTGGCGGTGAAGTAACAACGTCTGCATGGGTTGATATCGAAGAAATCACTCGTGAAACAGTGCGTGAAATTGGTTACGTTCATTCTGATATGGGCTTTGACGCTGACTCTTGTGCTGTTCTGAACACCATTGGTAAGCAGTCTCCAGACATCAACCAAGGTGTTGATAAAGAAGACCCTAAAGAGCAAGGCGCAGGCGACCAAGGTATCATGTTTGGTTACGCGACTAACGAAACACCAATCCTAATGCCAGCTCCAATTACTTACTCTCACCTTCTTGTTAAGAAGCAAGCTGAAGTACGTAAGAGCGGCAAACTTGACTTCCTTCGCCCAGATGCGAAATCTCAAGTTACGTTCCAATACGACCAAGGTAAGATCGTTGGTATCGACGCTGTTGTTCTTTCGACTCAACACTGCGATTCAGTAACAACACCTGACCTACGTGAAGCAGTAATGGAAGAGATCATCAAGCCAGTACTTCCTGCTGAGTGGATCAACAAAGACACTAACTTCTTCATCAACCCAACAGGCCGTTTCGTAATCGGTGGCCCAATGGGTGACTGTGGTCTAACAGGTCGTAAGATCATCGTTGATACCTACGGCGGCGCAGCTCGTCACGGTGGCGGCGCATTCTCTGGTAAAGATCCATCAAAAGTTGACCGTTCTGCAGCTTACGCGGCTCGTTACGTTGCGAAAAACATCGTTGCTGCTGGCATGGCTGACCGTTGTGAGATTCAACTGTCTTACGCTATCGGTGTTGCTGATCCAACATCTATCATGGTTGAAACGTTTGGTACTGAAAAAGTAGCTCACGAAATCATCATCGAAGCAGTTCGTCAAAACTTCGACCTACGTCCATACGGCCTTCAAGAGATGCTGAACCTTCTTCAGCCTATCTACAAGCAGACTGCTGCATACGGCCACTTCGGTCGTGAAGAGTTCCCTTGGGAAGCAACTGACAAAGCAGCAATCCTTGCGGACTTCGCTGGCCTAAAATAATTTAGCCACTGCGATTCGTTTCTTTAAAGCCCTTACTTTTTAGTAAGGGCTTTATTTTTATGTACTTACCGAACTTTCACTCGCCATCCCCTTCTCTAATACCCTTCTTTACCGTTAACCACTTAGTATAAAAAACCGCTGATAATTTGTGTTTTCTAACACTACTGACAATAGTTAAGGTAACTCCTAAGCGATCAAGCTCACATTTAACTTAAATTAATTCAGTCTGATAACGCTCGTTAAATGCACGCTAGAACAAAAACTGGGATGACAAAGAGCAATTTAGCTCAACACCATAACTCTCACACAAGCCACATCGATGAGCCTTATGGAATTATAACTAGGACGTTATTTAACTAGGGGGATCTATGCCTCGTACCGCGCACCCATCCGAACTGAACGATAAAAAACACAAGGTCAGCGATAAGGATTACGCTCGTACCATTCCTTGCAACCAAATCAGTATTTCCGCACCCTTTCATTGGTTGTCGCTTGCTCTGCATGACTTAGTAAGAATGCCATTAATTAGCGCATTCTACGGTTTGTGCTTTATGGGAGCGGCAATCGCCATTGTTCAACTTGTCCAATGGCAAGGAACACACTTGGTCGTAATGCCAAGCCTGATCGTGTACATGCTGATAGGGCCGTTTCTTGCCCTAGGCTTGTACGACGCAGCTTGGGAAAGAGAAAAAGGACACAACGCCAGCCTACTGCACTCGATGAAAGCCATTACTCGCAACTCCACCCACCAATGGGCCTTTGCGATCGTATTGATGGTTGCGATGATATTCTGGATGCGTATCGCTGCGTTATTGCACGCGCTCTACCCTTCAGTACAAGGCGCACCGTTATCTGAGTTCGCTCCCTTCTTAATTACGGGTTCTGTGATTGGTTTTGTTATCGCAAGCCTCATATTTAGCATCTCAGCATTTTCAATTCCGTTAATGATGGAGAGACGCGTCGATGTGATGAGTGCGATTTTCACTAGCTTTAATGCTGTGAAATCGAACATCCCTGCGATGGTGGTATGGGCGAGTATTATTTGTGCCGGTATTCTGGTGGGTTTTGCTACCTACGGCATCGGAATGATCGTCACCATGCCGCTACTTGGCTATGGTACATGGCACGCTTATCACGAGATCATTAAGAAGAATCACCATCTATAAATAATCGCCATATTAACAAGCAATGTTATGATGAGGCCTTAGCTTAAACGCTGAGGCCTTTTATTTGGAGTTAACAACGTTTGTCTTACACCCCGCAACAACATCGAGCAAATAAGAAATTGGCTAAGTGCCTCGCTATCGCAAATCAACATTTCTCTCGTGAATTCCCTCACCCAATTATCACCTTCAAGTTAAGAGGCAAAGCGGCGGGAAAGGCCTACCTTCAGCTCAACGAAATTAAGCTCAATCACGTACTATTCGCTGAAAATGAAGACGCCTTCATCAACGAAGTTGTGCCGCATGAACTCGCACACCTGATCACGCATCAGGTTTTCGGACGTGTTAGGCCTCACGGAAACGAGTGGAAATACGTGATGGAAAAAGTATTCAACGTGCCAGCCAGAACAACTCACAGCTTTGAAATCGCGTCAGTTCAAGGGAAAACCTTTGAATATCGATGTGAGTGCACCACTTATCCATTATCAATCAGACGACACAACAAAGTACTTCGGAACCAATCGACCTACCGTTGCCAATTGTGCCAGCAAACCTTAGCTTTTACGGGAACTCAGCTAAGCTAGTGAGAGGTTGATTTACTCGATAGAATAAATCTAATAGAGAGATCTAACATTTGAGTGCTAGACTGATTTTTATCATACTTTTATCAGTCTTTTTCTATGCAAAAACTCACCTTCAAAGCATTTGGCCTACCTGTGTCTTTTTACTTAACGATAGTATTTGGCCTACTGGTAACCCAAAGCGTTTTCGCCGCACCACCGAGCTCATTTTCCAAAGCAAAAAGAGAAGCGGTGAAGATTTATCTCGACCATCCGACTTCATTTTATTGTGGCTGTGACATTACATGGAAGGACAAAAAGAAAGGCATTCCCGATCTTGACGGCTGTGGTTATCAAGTCCGAAAACAACAAAAGCGGGCGAGTCGAATTGAGTGGGAACACGTGGTTCCAGCTTGGCAATTTGGCCACCAGCGTCAGTGCTGGCAAGATGGCGGGCGCAAGAATTGCACTCGTAATGACAAAGTATTCAAGTCCATGGAAGCCGATCTTCACAACCTGACACCTGCCATTGGTGAAGTAAACGGTGATCGCTCCAACTACAATTTCAGTCAGTGGAATGGCATGGATGGTGTGAGCTATGGTCAGTGTGAAATGCAGGTCAACTTTAAACAGCGTAAAGTTATGCCGCCAGACAGAGCAAAAGGCTCTATCGCGCGTACTTACCTTTACATGAGCCAAGAGTATGGTTTCAAGCTATCTAAGCAACAAACCAACCTAATGATGGCGTGGAACAAGCAATTTCCTGTCGACAAGTGGGAATGTACTCGTGATGAGCGAATCTATGCCATCCAAGGTAATCACAACCCATTTGTTTACCCTGCTTGTAAATAACGTCGATCGTACAATCAACATTCCTAGCTATCTCAAACAAGAGTTTCAGAATTGCCCCTGAAACTCTTGCTCTACCCTTGTTTTTTCAACTAAAAGCATCCATGTTAGGCAGAGACAAAATACCCAAATGAACATATTTATAGGTTTACCAGCATGAGAATCCCTCGTATCCATCACCCAGAACGCATTCACCAGTTAGGTTCACTCGCTTTAGGCGAAGATGCCGCGGGTCATGTTGGTCGTGTCCTTCGCATGAAAGAAGGCCAAGAAGTGCTTCTATTTGATGGCAGTGGCGCCGAATTCCCTGCGACGATAGCCGAAGTCTCAAAGAAAAATGTCTCCGTTAATGTTTCTGAACGCATCGAACGCAGCAGCGAATCTCCGTTAGACTTACATTTAGGCCAAGTAATTTCACGTGGCGACAAAATGGAGTTCACGATTCAGAAATCGGTTGAGCTTGGTGTGAACACCATTACCCCTTTAATTTCAGAGCGCTGTGGCGTTAAACTTGATACAAAACGCTTCGAGAAAAAACTCGCACAGTGGCAAAAGATTGCTATCGCGGCGTGTGAACAGTGTGGCCGCAATACGGTTCCAGTCATTCGTCCAATTATGCAGCTTGAAGAGTGGTGCAGCGAACCAAGCGAAGCACTAAAGCTAAACCTGCACCCTCGTGCAAAGTACTCAATTAATACCCTTCCAGAACCTATCAGTAAGGTGCGCCTATTGATCGGTCCTGAAGGTGGCTTGTCGGCTGAAGAAATCGGTATGACAGAACAATACAAATTTGAAGAGACGCTACTCGGCCCACGTGTACTTCGTACTGAGACAGCAGCTCTAACCGCAATTACTGCCTTACAAGTCCGTTTTGGCGATCTAGGCTAGGAGAAAAAAATGATCAAACTTGGCATCGTAATGGATCCAATTTCATCCATTAACATCAAAAAAGACTCTAGCTTTGCCATGATGCTTGAAGCTCAGCGTCGTGGTTACGAAATCCATTACATGGAAATGGATGATCTACACTTAGATCAAGGCGTAGCCATTGCTGACACTAAGGTTGTAGAACTCAAAGAAGATCCAAACGGTTGGTACGAATTCAAGTCAGAACAGACAATCGCGCTATCTGATTTAGATGCAGTATTAATGCGTAAAGATCCTCCGTTTGATACTGAGTACATTTACGCGACTTACATTCTTGAGCGTGCTGAAGAGAACGGCGCACTGATCGTAAACAAACCACAAAGCCTTCGCGACTGTAACGAGAAGTTGTTCACGGCTTGGTTCCCAGAACTAACACCGACCACCATCGTGACTCGTAAAGCGGAAAAGATTAAAGAATTCCGCGAGAAGCACGGTGATGTGATCCTTAAACCACTAGATGGTATGGGTGGCGCATCTATCTTCCGCGTGAAGGAAGGCGATCCAAACGTATCGGTGATCATTGAAACACTGACGAACCACGGTCAAAACTACGCAATGGCACAGACTTTTGTTCCTGACATCAGCAATGGTGATAAGCGTATTCTTGTGGTTGACGGGGAGCCAATGCCTTACTGCCTAGCTCGTATTCCTGCTAAAGGGGAAACACGCGGCAACCTAGCAGCCGGCGGCACGGGTGAAGCTCGTCCGTTAAGTGAAACAGACTGGGCTATCGCACACGCAGTGGCTCCTTCACTAAAAGAAAAAGGCTTAATCTTTGTAGGTCTTGACGTTATCGGTGACAAGCTGACTGAAATTAACGTAACTAGCCCTACTTGTATCCGTGAAATTGAAGCTGCTTTTGATATTTCGGTAACAGGTAAATTAATGGACGCAATCGAGCGTCGCGTTAACGCTAAATAGCCTAAACTAAAGAAAGCCTTAGCTATTCGCAAACGGCACAGAATCAATGAGCGGCTTCACGCCGCTCTTTTTCCTTTACTGGGAACACACTGGCAGGAGGCTCTATGAATTTAACGAACCACTTTCTGGTTGCTATGCCCGGAATGAAAGACCCCTACTTTCAAAATTCGGTAATTTACCTTTGTGAGCACAACGACGAAGGTGCGATGGGCTTAATGATCAACGCCCCTATCGATGTCACTGTCGGCAGCATGCTTAAACAAGTTGAGGTTGATTCTGAGCAGCCGAAATCCAACCAAGCAAGTCTTGATAAGCCAGTATTGAACGGTGGGCCGGTCGCAGAAGACCGTGGATTTATTTTGCACAAACCTAAAGGCAGCTATCAATCCAGCATCAACATGACAGATCAAATCTCGGTGACGACTTCAAAAGATATCTTGATGGTGTTGGGTACAGAAGATGAGCCGATGAATTATCTAGTCGCACTTGGTTATGCAGGATGGGAACCGGGACAACTGGAAACCGAGCTGACCGAGAACTCATGGTTAACTGTTGAAGCCGACCCGAAGGTCATCTTCGATACACCAATTTCTGACCGCTGGAAAGTCGCCGTGCAGATGTTAGGCATCAATGCCGCTCAGCTTTCAGCAGACGCTGGTCACGCCTAACTCAAATCAGCTCAATAAAATAAATAGACACTCTCAAACACAGATAAATTTGGAAACCCTATGTCACGAACAATTATGGCATTTGACTACGGTACAAAAAGTATCGGCAGTGCGATAGGACAAGAAATCACGGGCACAGCAAGCCCTCTAAAAGCTTTTAAAGCCAAAGATGGCATCCCAAATTGGGACGATATCGAAAAGCAAATTAAGGAGTGGCAGCCGAACCTGATTGTAGTCGGCCTTCCTACCGACCTTCATGGTAAAGACTTAGCAACCATTACACCCAGAGCGAAGAAGTTCGCTAACCGTCTTAAAGGACGTTTTGGTGTGGATGTTGAGCTCCATGATGAAAGACTATCGACCACAGAAGCAAGGGCCGACCTTTTTGAAATGGGCGGCTATAAAGCGCTAAGCAAAGGCAATGTCGATAACCAGTCTGCAGTCGTCATTTTAGAGAGCTGGTTTGAAGCACAATATTCTTAACGAAAATTAAGAGCTCAAAGATTAAACTCCTTTGTGATCCTATAATGATATTACGACGTAATGTCGAAGCAATTCATTATTAGGTAAGTGGGAGTTCACATGAAAATTTTTCTAGCAATCTTCGCCGCTCTAACCATTTCAGCATGTAGTTCAATGGGTGGTTCAGCGGGTTATACTGGCGAACAATATCCAACTAAAATTAAATTAGAGAAAGAGCGTGGCTACTCGAACGACAACAACAGCTTTGGCAATCACTGATTTACCCTATCTGGCAGGGTAGTT
>NZ_JBFRRH010000106.1:0-9203 GCF_041472995.1 Vibrio sp. 10N.261.46.A3
TCAAGTTGATTCGGTATAATTTGTCAGTGGTGCATTTATGTCGTTCCCAGTTCTTATATGTGATGATTCTGCGTTAGCAAGGAAGCAGATGGCTCGGTCACTGCCTAGTTCTCTAAATGCAGATATAACTTTTGCTGTTCATGGGCTTAATGCACTTGAAGAGCTCGCTAAAAACCAGTTCAAATTAATGTTCCTCGACCTCACCATGCCGGAATTAGACGGCTATGGCACATTGGAAGAGATGCAACGTTTAGGTGATACCACGCCTGTTGTCGTTGTTTCTGGTGACATACAACCAAAAGCGCAACAGAAGGTGCTGGATCTCGGCGCCAAAGCGTTTTTGCAAAAGCCGATCGATAAAGAAGCGCTAAAAGCCATTTTACGTGAGCATGTCGAGCCGCCAAAACAACCTCAAATCATTACCCCAACCGCTTTAGAACTGCCAATACTTCGCAGACGTGATGTCTATATGGAAGTCGCGAACGTAGCGATAGGCCGTGCAGCTGATGCACTGGCTCGTCACTTTAATGTGTTTGTTCACCTACCGCTACCGAACGTCAACATCTTCGAAGTGAGTGAATTGCACATGGCACTTCGCGATCTAGCCGACAACGACCAAGTATCAGGTGTTTGCCAAGGCTTCAGCGGAGAAGGCATTGCAGGTGAAGCGCTAGTTTTGTTGAGTGATTCCAGTGTGAGCGACCTTAAGAAGCTCATGAAGGTGCCAACAGAAAGCGAGCAGCTAGAAGAACTAGAGCTGCTGATGGATGTATCGAACATCTTAGTCGGCTCATTCTTGAATGGGTTAGGGGAGCAATCAGAAGTTCGTTTCTTCCAGAGTTCGCCTGTTCTACTAGGGCAACATATCTCGATCGACTCGGTCATCGAAAATACCAGCGGCTCATTTAAAAAGACCATGACGTTCGAAGTCAGCTACAACATCGACGGCACGTCCATCCGTTGTGACCTTCTATTTATGTTCGTTGATGAGTCTTTGCCGCTTCTAGACAACAAATTGGCCTACCTAATGGAGGAGTTTTAATATGCTGAATCTTCCTGCTGAATTTGAACAGTTCCACTGGATGGTGGACATGGTTCAAAACGTCGATATGGGGCTGGTGGTCATTAACCGTGACTTTCAGGTACAAGTTTGGAATGGCTTCATGACGCACCATAGCGGTAAGCAATCGCACGATGCGATCGGTAAGTCTATCTTTGAACTGTTCCCAGAGATCCCTGAAGAGTGGTTTAGGCTCAAAACCAAGCCAGTCTACGATCTAGGCTGCCGTAGCTTCATTACATGGCAACAAAGGCCTTATCTGTTTAAGTGTCGTAACGTTAGGCCAGTGACCCAACAAGCTGATTTCATGTATCAGAACGTGACGCTAAACCCGATGCGCTCGCCAACAGGGCAAGTCACCTCATTGTTCTTGTCTATTCAAGATGCAACTGCAGAAGCGTTAGTCTCTCAAAAGAACTAGATCTCTCTATTCGCCAAACAACGCTTTCTTATACGCGTATTAGCATCAGTCTAATCAGCGAATAAAAATGGCTAAGGTTAACCACCTTAGCCATTTTTTTGCTTTTTATTCTTCAAATCTTATTTTTTCCCCAGTTCTTCACGCCAAGCAATCCTCTTTTTCTGAGTGATTTGCAGAGTCTTCTAGGTTAAATGAACGAAAGCGCGGTAACGAAATGTGCTTTTGGAGCCGTAATGCTACGGGTTAATAGAGATTGGTTTTATAAAGTGCAAGCTGGAAAGGGGTATTTAATGGAGTGTGAAGGTTGAATTATCAAACCCAAGTAGATCTTGGTCTCTAGATTGAGTGGTTTTTATCCTACTTTTCCAAGTGACAGCAAAACAAAAACGTCACTAGATTACCCAATTTGGTCGAAAACAGATAAAAATTAGAAAAAAATCGAATTTATTTAAGAAAAAAGGCATTTTTTTGTTGGAGAAAAGTGTGATTTTTATGTGATTTCGAGTCACTTTCTTCACATATTTGCATTATCAGGGCGATATTGTGTGAAATCTGAAGGAAAACGATTGCGCAATAAACCAACAGAGTTTGCGTGGATGGTTCGCTAAGTCATTAATTAGTAAGAATTTAGTTGAAAAGTGTAGCTGGGGGAGTTTTAGCGGATATGGAATCTTTGAGAGGATAGCATAAAAAAAAGTGAAATATCAGACTTGCTGTTACTAAATCACGACCTATAATGCTGAAAACCGGAGCGTCTGCCAACGCTCCGGTTTTTTTGTGTCCGAAGAAAAGTAAACCCGTCTGCCAACGGTTTTACTACGCATTTCGCGAGAGACACATAATTTTATGAATCAAGGAAAACACCATGCGTATCGAACAAGAACTTAAGTTAGGTTTCAAAGATGTACTCTTCCGTCCGAAGCGTTCTACCCTTAAAAGCCGTTCTCAAGTTGAATTAACCCGCGATTTTACATTCAAGCATAGCGGTCGTCAATGGTCTGGTACTCCAGTAATTGCAGCTAACATGGATTCGGTAGCAAGCTTTGAAATGGCAGCTGCTCTAGCAGAGCACGGTGTTATGACTGCAGTACACAAGCACTACACAGTAGAGCAGTGGGCTGAGTTCGCTAAAACAGCAGACAAGAAAACACTGAACAACGTATTTGTATCAACGGGTACATCTGAAGCTGAGTTTGAGAAAACAAAGCAAATCATGGCGCTTAGCGAAGACTTCGTATTTATCTGTATTGATATCGCTAACGGCTACTCAGAGCACCTAGTTGAGTACGTACAAAAAGTACGTGCTGAATTCCCGAACAAAGTTATCTCTGCTGGTAACGTTGTAACGGGTGACATGGTTGAAGAGCTAATCCTAGCTGGCGCAGACATCGTTAAGGTTGGTATCGGCCCTGGTTCTGTTTGTACTACACGTGTTAAAACAGGCGTAGGTTACCCTCAACTTTCTGCAATCATCGAGTGTGGCGACGCAGCACACGGCCTTGGCGGCATGATCATCGGTGACGGTGGCTGTTCATGTGCGGGTGACGTATCTAAGGCGTTCGGCGGCGGTGCTGACTTCGTAATGCTAGGCGGCATGCTAGCTGGTCACTCTGAGTCAGGCGGCGAAGTTGTAGAGCAAGACGGTAAGCAATTCATGAAGTTCTATGGAATGTCTTCACAGTCGGCTATGGACAAGCACTCAGGTGGTGTTGCTAAGTACCGTGCTGCGGAAGGTAAAACTGTTTTACTTCCATACCGTGGCTCAGTTCACAACACAATTTCTGACATCCTTGGTGGTGTACGTTCAACTTGTACATACGTAGGCGCAGCAAAGCTTAAAGAGCTAACTAAGCGTACGACTTTCATCCGTGTACAAGAGCAAGAGAACAACGTATTCGGTAAAGAGTAATCTGAACGAGTTCGAATAGTGTTGAAACATCCATAAATTGATATTTACAACCATATATTGATTTTTGGTACAGCCATAATTTGATATTGCCTCTTCATGGTCTAAACTTGTGTAAGTTTACGACAAAATCGTGAAGAGGCAATATTATGTCTGCTCTACCTTTCCTTTCTATAGCCACCCTGCTTGAACTTGAAACTGCGTTTGACACTCCTGCTAGAAACTTAACTAAATCACGTGGAAAAAACATACACCGTTACGTCAGTGCTAAGATGGGAAAAAGAGTCACGGTAGAATCTTTTTTAGAATGTGCCGCTTGTTATCATTTTGATTTCGAACCTAGTATCGTTCGCTTTTGTTCTCAACCGATAAGATTTTCATACAGCCTAAATGGTAAGACCCATACTTATGTTCCAGACTTTCTAGTTCAATTTGATACTGGTGAATATAAGTTGTACGAGGTAAAGTCCGACAAGGAAAGTTCAAAAGAGGAGTTTCATTGTGAATGGGAAGCAAAAGTTCAAGGTGCGTTTGAGATAGGGTTAGATCTAGAGCTGGTTGTAGAGGAAGAAATACTGGATGAGGTCATATTTAACAACCTTAAGCTTTTGCATAGATATGCCTCAAGAGATAACTTGAACGACTTCCATCAAATTCTCCTTACTACTTTGAAACGGAATGGTACGCAAACAGCAAAGAGTTTAGGGCATCACCTCGGCTTAAATGGAAGAAAAATATTACCATTCCTGTGTGATTTACTCTCTCGAAACCTCCTCCAGACGAGCTTAGAGACCCCACTATCACTTGAGTCTGAATTTGAATTGGGTTGTTATGCCTAAGAAATCATTTTCAAGTTTTCATAGGAAGTCAGCACTTCAGCAAGAAAAACTTGAGCAGAATGATAGAGTCGTTGATTCCAACGATGTCGATGAAGCAACATATCAAGATATATCCGCATTTCCTGAAAATATAGCCAATCAGATTACTTTTCGTCTAAGCATTCTTCGTTTTTTAGCTGGTAAGTGCGAAAAAATCACTCCCAAGACAATCGAACCATATCGCGTCGCACTGCAACAGTTACACGACAAAAATATTCCAAGTGCGATATCAATATACAGGTGGTGGTTAGTTTTCAGAGCCTCCGGTTATAACCCGGTTAGTTTAGCTCCTGACTTTAAAAGTAGAGGAAATAGGGGGGCTAAAGTTTCACCAATTGTTGATTCGATAATAGAACAAGCAGTTGAAAGAGTTATTTCTGGTCGAAAGATCAATATCAGCTCGGCACACAGGCGAGTTAAGCGTAAAGTTCGACAATATAACTTAACGCACGGTACAAAGTATCCATACCCTAAATACGAGTCTGTAAGAATACGGGTTAAAAAGAAAACTCCCTTCGAAGTATTAGCAGCAAAGAAAGGCGAACGAGTTGCTAAAAGAGAATTCCGCCGGATGGGAAAGAAGATAACAACCTCGGCCGTATTAGAGCGGGTGGAAATAGACCATACAATGGTTGATATATTTGCGGTACACCCAGTACATCGAGTTACCTTAGGAAGACCTTGGCTCACACAGTTAGTAGATTGTTATAGTAAAGCCGTAATTGGTTTTTATTTAGGTTTTGAGCCACCCAGTTACGTATCGGTATCGTTAGCCCTAAAAAATGCAATACAACGCAAAGATGACTTATTGTCTTCATATGAATCAATTGAAAATGAATGGCTATGTTACGGTATCCCTGATTTGCTCGTAACTGATAATGGTAAAGAATTTTTGTCTAAAGCCTTTGATAAAGCATGTGAGTCACTGTTGATCAATGTTCATCAAAACAGAGTCGAAGTGCCTGACAATAAGCCTGATGTCGAACGTAAATACGGGACGATCAATACTTCTCTATTAGACGATTTGCCAGGGAAAGCTTTTAGTCAATACCTTCAGAGAGAGGGTTATGATTCAGTGGGTGAAGCTACTCTTACACTAGATGAAATTCAAGAAATTTACTTAATTTGGTTAGTAGATATTTATCATAAAGACTCTAACCAGAGAGGCACTAATTGTCCGAATATCGCTTGGCGAAGTGGGTGCCAAGAATGGGAGCCTGAAGAGTTTTCTGGTTCTAAAGATGAGTTGGACTTTAAATTCGCTATTGTTGATAGCAAACAACTAACCAAAGCAGGTGTAACCGTCTATAAAGGACTGACATACAGCAGTGAACGTTTAGCTGGGTATAGGGGTAAGAAAGGGAATCATAAAGTGCAGTTCAAATATAATCCAGAGTGTATGGCGGTCATTTGGGTGTTAGATGAAGATGTGAACGAATACTTTACGGTTAATGCTATAGATTATGAATATGCTAGTAGAGTCTCTCTGTGGCAGCATAAATACAATATTAAGTATCTAGCAGAATTAAATTCAGCAGAATATGACGAAGATAAGGAAATTGATGCAGAGATCAAAATTGAAGAAATTGCTGATCGTTCAATTCTTGAAACAAAGAAAATTAGATCCCGTAGGCGTGGAGCTAGGCATCAGGAAAATAGCGCAAGAGCAAAGAGCATCAGCAATACTAAGCTAGTCCCACCCCAGAAAGACGAAGAAGAAATTGTAATTGTAGATAATGAAGATTGGGATATTGGTTATGTTTGAGAAATCATTAGATGAATGAAACTCGAGAAGCGCGCATCTCAAAAGCCAAAAGAGCATTTGTATCAACGCCGAGTGTTACGAAAATTTTGGGCTATATGGATAGATGTAGGGATTTGTCAGATTTTGAATCCGAGCCAACTTGTATGATGGTCTTTGGTGCATCGGGAGTAGGCAAGACGACGGTTATCAAAAAATATTTAAGTCAAAATAATCGGGATTCTAAAGTGCGAGGAGAGATAGTTCCTGTTCTGCATATCGAATTACCAGACAATGCGAAGCCTGTTGATGCAGCAAGAGAGTTGTTGCTTGAAATGGGTGACCCATTAGCGCTTTATGATACTGATCTGGCGAGGTTGACGAAAAAACTGACTGACTTGATACCTTTGGTTGGTGTTAAGTTGATCATTATTGATGAATTTCAGCACTTAGTTGAAGAGAGGTCAAATCGCATTCTTACACAAGTAGGCAATTGGCTCAAAATGATACTCAATAGAACGAAGTGCCCAATTGTTCTTTTTGGTATGTCGTATTCTAAGGTTGTATTGAAAGCAAACTCACAACTGCATGGACGATTCTCAATTCAGTGTGAACTCCGCCCATTTAGCTATCAGGGTGGTGAAGGTGTATTCAAAAAATTTCTGGAAAATCTTGATAAATTATTACCTTTTGTCAAAGAGGCCGGGTTAGCGGAGAAAAATCTTCAGAAAAAACTATATGCTTTTTCTGAAGGTAATATGCGTTCGCTGAGAAACCTCATCTATCAAGCATCGGTTAATGCCATTGATAATCATCGGGCCACGATTATTTATGAAGATCTAGTTTTTGCTGCTGAGCTCACATGTAGTAACAAGCCCTACACATGGAAAAACCCTTTTGAAAACGGAGTCAAGGTGACGGAGGAAATGTTGCGTCCTCCACCAAAAGATATTGGATGGGAGGATTATCTGAAAAACACTAATTCAAGATCAAAAAGTAAGCTTAATGGTGGGAACATGTTTGAGTAATGTAATGGTGTTCACAACACTACTTAAGGAGCGTTGTCCTTATTTTCTGGGCAAAACCTGCTACAAAAGGTCACGAAAACACTCCGTGCTCTAAACGACCGATTAAACTAATTACGGCTTGAGTGTCTTCAGTTGTTGAAAGCATGTCAATTGGACGTTTGTTACTTAGTCCTCTAACTGGGTGTTTAAGCCAGTAATGAGTAGCTTCTTCACTTCCAAACAGCGCTAGTGCTTCCTGAAATACTCTGTCAAAATTCTTTTTCGTTTCTTTATTCACCTTAAACTCCACCTAAATGGATGTAGTAAGTGTAATACACAATACTACATTAAGAAAAGTAGGCCAAATAATGATTAGGCGAACTGATAAATAACAATGGTCTAAACAAGAAGTGGCTAAAAGTCAGATTGTGGAGGGTTGATTCGCTGAAAATTCGACGTGTCACTTATAAGATTTAACCAAACTGGATCAAAGATATTGGAAAGCTTCAATTACTCGTTGTTTAAAGCTTGTCAGTGTTAGGTCCGCGATCTCGGCAGAGTTGCTTTCCGATTCTGTGCTACCACTCTGATCAATTCGTCCAGAGAAATTGATGGAGACAGTATCGGTATTGTCTCCATTATCACTAAGGGGGAGATTTGAATTTGTATCTATGTATTCTAGTGCTTGGTTTGGTTTTTTCTGAGGCCTCCTCAAATAACGACAGCTATCTGGAATATCTCGTTCAACTTCTTCTGCAAATTCGATGAGTTTTGGGGCGGCAAAAGTATATAGCCATGCTTCTTGGTTCGGGCATGAAGTCATACGGAGTATACGACCAAGGATTTGGCGAAAGTAGAGTTCGGTCTTTATGTTGCTCAGATGGCAACATACTTGGAGTCTCGGAATATCTGTGCCCTCACTGACCATACCAACACTCACAATCCACTCGGTGTAGTCGGTTCTAAATTGTTTAATTCTGACTTGGGAGTCATCATTTTTGTATGTGACTATCGTGGTTGTTTGATTGAATGTATTTTTGAGTAGTGAAGCTATTTCTATGGCGTGATTGACAGATGTAGCTACGATTAAGCCTCCGGCATATGGGGATTGACTTCGAATTTTCTTCAAGCGAGTAACGGCTGTTCCCAAAATATGAATCAAAGCAGGTTTGTTGTTGAGAATAGTAGAGTAGTTAACTTTACTCTCAGATATAAGCTCATTGAATGAGTTAAATGATTCAATATGATTATCTAGCTTAATCGTGGATTTATCACAATCAATAAGCGTAATCGTTGGTTTACGGCAAACGCCGTCTTGGACAGCCTGCGCTAGTGTGTATTGATAATCACATACAATCGCCCCCTCAGGGTCGCTGTATGACGAGAGTACAACGGGTGTCAAATTTGAACGCCAAGGTGTACCAGTTAAAGCGAGTGTATAAGTGGCTACTTTCTTAATTTTGCATAGAATCAGTTGCCCCCAGACATTGCTGTTCTCATTATTATCACCACCACAGTGATGTATTTCATCAAAAACACAAAGCACACGATATTTTAAAAGCCTATTCCAGAACTTGTCATCTAGGTGTGTTATTGATTGGTAAGTGATAGATGTACCTAGAGAGCCAAACTTTCCATCCATTTCATCTTGTAGTGTTTCGGAGAAGTTACTTTGTATACTCGATGACACAGTCTTTGATGGAGAAAAGCAGATAACGAAATCGATCATAGATCGTTCAAATAAGCCTTTAGCTAGATTGGCGGCCATAAGTGTTTTGCCTGCACCTGGTGTGGCTTGTGCTAAAAAATGTTTGTTTCCTTGAATGTAGTGGGCCGTTGCGTTTCCAATACACTCTGATTGCCAACGCCTTAACATTCTTTTTTACCACCAGTATTTTGATTAATTAGAGATATAGTGTTTGTCCACACATTCAATTGAGCCATTAGCTTTGCCGACCTGTTAGTTGCTTCTTGGTAACTCGGTTGTATGAATGGTTGTAATGAATTGAAGCGTCGCATAAGGCTTTGGTATTCATCAATCTCAGCAAGGGTTACTGTGAGCTGCGCAGTTATGTCTTGTCGTTCAACCTCTAATTGGGCTTTTGCTGTATTTAATTCGGATATTTTTAGTCCCTGTTCTTTTGCTATGACCTTTTTGCGTCTAGGAACAACGCGGATTTCAGTCGCCAG